>NZ_LZKC01000323.1:0-21215 GCF_001672685.1 Mycobacterium sp. E2462 | reverse complement strand
AACTGTGGATAACACCCCGGTGTCGAACGCGTGCCATAGACAGCCCTGAATCGGTCGTTGAGCGAAATGAATTGCCCGGCTAAGCACTCGCCTGGCGCTGCGGCGCCCGGCACGGCGCCGCGCTCACCGCGGCCCGCACCCAGCCCGAGCCGAGCCTCCGCCCCAGTTCAGCGCAGTATTTTCCAACTCGACGCCGAAGCGTTATGATCGCGTTCGCTAAACTGTTTGTGACTCACCTCACTTGCTGGGGTGACCTGGGGGGTGGAAGGCGATAGATGGCCACGCAGTCGTTCGGTCCGGGGTCACCGGCCCCGTCGAAGTCGTATTGCGGCTCAGCCGCGTGGAACCACAGCTACAGTGTCGCGGCCTTGCGCGCCGGCCTGATCGCGTTGGCGTTACTCGCCGTCCTCGCCCTCATCGTCTTGTCGTAGCCGCGCAGCGCCATCGCCTCGGGCGCCCCACCTCCCCAGCGTGCGCGCCCCACCGCCTTCCTTGCGGTGTGAGCGGCGATGGAGCAGGGTTGGTGAAGGCTGGCCTCCCTGTGGCAGGCCCGCGCGCGCGAGCGCCAAGACACAATCGAAGAAAGGAATGCCGTGGCTGAATACACCCTGCCCGATCTGGACTGGGACTACGCAGCGTTGGAACCGCACATCTCGGGGCAGATCAACGAGATCCACCACACCAAGCACCACGCCACCTACGTCAAAGGTGTGAACGACGCTCTCGCCAAGCTCGAAGAGGCACGCGCCAACGAGGACCACGCTGCGATCTTCTTGAACGAAAAGAACCTGGCTTTCCACCTCGGCGGTCACGTCAACCACTCGATCTGGTGGAAGAACCTGTCGCCGAACGGCGGGGACAAGCCGACCGGTGACCTGGGCGCGGCGATCGACGACGCGTTCGGCTCGTTCGACCGGTTCCGGGCGCAGTTCAGCGCCGCGGCCAACGGCCTGCAGGGGTCGGGTTGGGCGGTCCTGGGTTATGACACCCTCGGCGGCAAACTGCTGACCTTCCAGCTCTACGACCAGCAGGCCAACGTCCCGCTGGGCATCATCCCGCTGCTCCAGGTGGACATGTGGGAGCACGCCTTCTACCTGCAGTACAAGAACGTCAAGGCGGACTACGTCAAGGCCTTCTGGAACGTGGTGAACTGGGCGGACGTCGAGAAGCGGTACACGGCCGCGACGTCGAAGGCTCAGGGACTGATTTTCGGCTGAGACCTCTTTCGATCGGTGGGGGCGTCGCGCACTGCGCGGCGCCCCCGTCGTTTGTCGGCGCACCGTCACATAACTTCCGCCGTGTCGGGTTGCACCCTGCCTAAACCGCAGGCATGCTTAATCATTCGAGCTACAGAGTGGTTATTCGAAGCGGACGCGGCGCGCGGAGGTTCGAAATGGAAACTGGCTCGGAACGACCGATAGGCGTTTCCCCCTTCCATTCTCGTGGTGCCCTGAAAGGGTTCGTAATATCCGGGCGGTGGCCCGATTCGACAAAAGAATGGGCCCAATTGCTCATGGTTGCGGTCCGCGTGGCGTCGCTGCCCGGATTGCTTTCCACGACAACGGTGTTCGGCGTCCGGGAAGAGTTGCCCGACGAACCCGAACCCGGAACGGTCGGCCTGGTCCTGGCTGAGGGCACGGTCTTCGGTGAATCAGCAATCCAGCCAGGCTATTTCGCCGACCACCAGCCCCCCGCGTTGCTCATGCTGCACCCGCCCTCGGAAACCACGCCGTCCCTGCCCGAATGCACCGGCGCGGCGTCGGGATGCGTGCTGCTGCCCGGCCTGCCCTACTTGGGTCTCGAGCACCGCGCCGCCTGGGTGGAGGCCGAGGCCGACGGCACCATCACCTCGATGGTGAGCCGGGTCGGCGTCGACCCGATCAGTCACCCCGACACGGCCATTCTTGCAATGCTGCTTGCCGCTTAACGCATTTCCCCCGCGGGCATTTCGGCCCGCGAATCGCACAATTACGGCCGCCCGAACTCCGCCGCCATGCTGGCGCACGCCGAAAAGCCCTATTAGCCTTGAACCGTTAGCGAAGGGGAGTAGCCCCTAATCGTCGAGTCGACACACTGGCGCAACGCCCGGCCGGCGAACCGGATTCGTATTCGGTGGGCGAGACCTTCGACCGGAGTTCGATGACCTCGTCGTCGACGACGCGTCGAAAGGCCTCCCTATGCTCGCCGCCGCGCTGTTGACCCTGGGCGTCGTCTTCGTCGCCGAACTGGGCGACCGGTCGCAATTGATCACCATGACGTACGCCCTGCGCTATCGGTGGTGGGTGGTGCTCGCGGGGGTGGCCGTTGCCGCGTTCGCCGTCCACGGCGCCTCGGTGACGATCGGCCATTTCCTGGGCGCCACTCTGCCGGCGCGGCCGATGGCGTTCGCGTCGGCGATCGCCTTCTTCGCCTTCGCGGTATGGGCGTGGCGGGAGGGCAGCGACGACGAGGACGTCGCGACGTCCGGCGAACCGCGATTCGCGATCCTGACGGTGGTGGGTTCGTTCGTGCTCGCCGAGCTCAGCGACAAGACCGCGTTGGCGACAGTCACGCTGGCCAGCGATCACGACTGGACCGGCGTGTGGATCGGCTCGACCGTGGGCATGGTGTTGGCCGACGGGTTGGCGATCGGGGTCGGATCGCTGCTGCACCGGCGCCTCCCGGAGCGGCTGCTGCACGCCGCGGCCAGTCTGCTCTTTCTCGTCTTCGGAATCTGGATACTTTTCGACACCGCGCTGGGCCGGCCGTGGGCCGCGGTCGTGGCGACCGTCGCGGTCGTGGCAGCTACCGCGGTCGCGGTCGGGGCACCCGCCAGGCGACGCCGCAGGCGTTTAGCTGCGGCCGGGACCGGGCCGTCGGGCGAGGACACCGGTGAGCTCCGCTCGGACCATCCCGGACGTCGGCCGCCGCCGGACTGACCCCGTTCGTTTCCCGCACGATTTCCGGGGCGGCAGCAAAGCGGTTGTCGGCGTAGCCCGGATGCCGTTCTCGTTGCGGTGCGATCGCACAGCGGGGCCCGTCCCGCCGCGTGCCGGTCCGTCGCGGCCCGGGCCCGCCACTTCCCACCGGTTACCGAATTCTGCGGATAACCTGTGAGTTTCGTGGAGTTGGTGGACACTCCAGCGAATCAGTTAGACGCTCGTCAAGTGCACTGTTGGCGTTCGCCAGCTACGTCGATAGTCAAAGCCTAAGGGTTTGCACCTGGTTACGATCACAAACCCTCGCTACCATGATCAGCAAATACACATAGGTAATAGTTCACTTCTTAAGCTCAGTGGAGGTGCCAATAATGAGCACGACGTTCGCTGCTCGCCTGAACCGCTTGTTCGAGACGGTCTATCCCCCGGGCCGGGGCCCGCATACCTCCGCGGAAGTGATCGCTGCACTCAAGGCCGAGGGCGTCACCATGTCGGCGCCTTACCTGTCTCAGCTACGGTCGGGCAACCGGACCAATCCGTCGTCGACCACCATGGCCGCGCTCGCCAACTTCTTCCGGATCAAGCCGGCGTATTTCACCGACGACGAGTACTACGAAAAGCTCGACAAGGAGCTGTCGTGGCTGGCCACCATGCGCGACGAGGGTGTGCGCCGCATCGCCCTGCGCACCGCCGAGCTGTCCCCGGAGGCACAGCACGAGGTGATGCAGCGGGTGAACGAGTTGCGCCGCGTCGAGCACCTGGACGCCTAGCCCGGTCTCGAAAAGCCCACACGTCGTGGCGGCCCGCACCGCCTCGCCGCCCCGCCCTGGCGAACGCGCATCCGCCCATCCCGATTAGGGTTGGCTGACGGATCGCGCACGCGCGAGAGCGACAGTCGACGAGAGACCGGGAGGCGGCCGGCAATGGGCCTGTTCCGCAAGCGAAAGAGCCGCGCGACGCGCCGGGCCGAAGCCCGCGCCATCAAGGCCCGCGCCAAGCTCGAAGCCAAATTGGCCGCCAAGAACGAGATTCGCCGCTTCAAGACCGCGCACCGGGCGGAGGAGAAGGCGCTGCGCGCCCAGATCCGGGCGCAACGGGACAGCGACCGCAACGCGTTGAAGGTCGCGGAGGCGGAACTCAAGGCGGTCCGGGAAGGCAAGCTCTTTTCGCCGACGCGGATTCGCCGAGTCCTGACGGTGTCCCGCCTGCTCGCGCCCGTCCTCACGCCGATCATCTACCGGGCCGCCGTCTCGGCGCGCGCGCTGGTCGACCAGCGACGCGCGGACCAGCTCGGCATCCCGCTGGCCCAGATCGGGCAGTTCTCCGGTCACGGCGCCGAACTGTCCGCCCGGATCGCCGGCGCGGAGAAGTCCCTGCGGTCGGTGCAGGACAGGAAGCCCCGCGACGCCGAGACCAAGCAATTCGTCACCGCCATCACCGATCGCCTCGCCGACCTGTCGGCGGCGGTCACCGCCGCCGAGAACATGCCGGCCGGGCGCCGCCGCGCCGCGCACGCCGCGATCGCGGCGCAGCTCGACGGCATCGAGGCTGACTTGATGGCCCGCCTCGGGCTGGGCTGAGCCCATGCCGTTGCCCCGGCGCACGATCCCGCGACTGCTGATGGCGGTGGCCGCCCTGTCTGCCGGCTCGATGACCCAGCTCGCGGTGGCGTCGGCGCACGTCCACGCAACCAGCGACAACGCGGTGCGCGGCGCGACGGCCATCGTGACCTTCCAGGTGCCCAACGAATCGAACACCGGCGCGACGACGACCGCGCTCACCGTCGCCCTGCCCGACGTCGCGTCGGCGCGCACGGAGACCGTGCCGGGATGGACCGCCAAGCTGGACCGCGACGCGGCCTCCGGCGGCGTGCACTCCGTGACCTGGACGGCGGTGCCCGGCGGCGGGATCGCGGTGGACCAGTTCGCGCTGTTCCGGATCTCGATGAAGTTGCCCGACACCGCCACCGTCAGCTTCCCCGCCACCCAGACGTACTCGGACGGCACGGTGGTGAAGTGGGATCAGCAGCCGCCACCCGGCGGTGGGGAGCCCGAGTACCCGGCGCCCGCGCTGAGCCTGGGCGCGAGCCCTGCCGGCGGCCACGACCACCACCAGGCGGGTGGCGGGGGTGATGCGGCGGGGTCGGCGGCGCCGGCGACCGCGCCGGACAACACGGCCCGCGTGCTGGGCGGAGCGGCGCTGGTCCTGGCCGCGGCGGGGATCGCGGTCGCGTTGGTGCGCCGCCGGGCATGAGGCGCCTGGCGGTCGCCGCGGGCGTCGGCGCCCTGCTGGTGCTCGCCGCCGTGACCGCACCGGCGGCCTCCGCGCACGCCGCCCGGGTGGCCACGGACCCGGCGGACCGGGCGTCGCTGGCCAGCGGGCCGCCGCGCGTCAGCGCCACCTTCAACGAACGCCTGCAGACCACCTTTGCCGCCATGACCGTGGTCGGGCCCGACGCCAACCTGTGGTCCAGCGGCGACGCCGCCGTGCAGGGCGCCGTGGTCAGCGTGGCGCTGCGGCCCCTGGGGCCGGCGGGCACCTACACGGTCCACTACCGCGTGACCTCGGCGGACGGCCACGTGGTGTCCGGCTCCTGGTCTTTCGACCTCAGCACGCCCGGCACCGGAACGCCGGGGCCCCCGGCGGCGGCCCCCGCCGGCCCCGCGCGCGGCCTGCCGGTGTGGCCGTTCGTCGCCGCCGCGGTGGCCCTCGTCGGCGGCGGTGCCGTGTGGGCGCGGCGGCGGCGCTGACCGGCCGCCAGCGGTGACCGGGGCCTGCAAACCCCGTCCTGGCATGATGGGACCAATAGCCCGGTGAGCTAGACCAACGACGACAGCAATGCTCGAGGAGCGGCCGCATGGCAGACCCGCAGGACCCCGCCGAGAACGACGCCGACGCGCCACCGGTCCCACCGCAGCAGGCGCCGCCGGAGCAGGCGCCGCCGGCCAAGGCGGCGAAGGCGCCCGCGAAGAAGGCGCCAGCCAAGAAAGCGCCGGCCGCCAAGAAAGCGCCGGCCAAGAAGGCGCCGGCCAAGAAGGCGCCGGCCAAGAAGGCCCCGGCGAAAAAGGCCGAGCCCCCGCTCGCCCAACCCGTCGACCCGCCCGTCGGCATCCCACAGCGAATCGAGACTAACGGCGACCTCACCGCCGCGGCCAAAGACGCCGCGGCGCAGGCGAAGTCGACCGTCGAAACCGCCGAGAATCCGGTGTCCCCCGACGTCGCGGCGACCGCGCTCCAGCAATCGCCGGTGCCGTGGATCGTCGCGCTGGCGGTGAGCCTGCTGGCCGTGCTCTTGATCCGCCAACTGCGGCGCCGCTGAGCGCCGCCCATGCGTCTAACCTGTCAGGCGTGACAGTCACTTTCCAACCGACCGCCGATCTGGTCGACGACATCGGGTCCGACGTCCGCTCGTGTGACGTTCAGTTTCGCCAATTCGGCGGCCGCGCCGAATTCGCCGGCCCGATCAGCACCGTGCGCTGTTTCCAGGACAACGCCCTGCTGAAGTCCGTGCTCTCCGAGCCGGGCAACGGCGGCGTGCTGGTGATCGACGGGGCCGGCTCGCTGCACACGGCGCTGGTCGGCGACGTGATCGCGGAGCTGGCCCGGTCCAACGGCTGGGCCGGGCTGATCGTCAACGGCGCGGTGCGCGACGCCGCCACCCTGCGCGGCCTCCAGATCGGCATCAAGGCGCTTGGCACGAATCCACGCAAGAGCACCAAGACGGGCGCCGGTGACCGCGACGTCGACATCACCCTCGGCGGAATCACGTTCGCGCCCGGCGAGATCGCCTACAGCGACGACGACGGCATCGTCGTCATCTAGCCGCTAAGCCGCGACTTTCGCCGGCTTCTTGCTGAATCGCAGGCCCTCGTCGTCGATCTTGCCGCGCCGGATGGTGCGCATGTCGAAGAAGTAGTTCTGCTTGAGCCGCCACGGGGCCCGCGACCCCGACTTGGGCAGGATGTGCATCGAGCGCTGGAAATAGCCGGGGTTGAAGTCCATGAACGGCAGCTCGTCGACGTCCTCGCCCGGCCGCTGCGGCTCCACGATGTCGAAGCCCTTCGCGTCCATGTAGTTCAGGAGCCGGCAGACGTACTCCGACACCAGGTCGGCTTTCAGCGTCCACGACGCGTTGGTGTAGCCGAAGGTGATGGCGAAGTTCGGCACGTCGGAGAACATGCAGCCCTTGTAGGTCATCAGCGACGGCAGGTCGAAGGGCTCGCCGTTGCGGGTCGGCGTCAGCCCACCCAGCAGCTGCATGTTCAATCCCGTTGCGGTGACGATGATGTCGGCCTGCAGCTCTTCACCGGAGGTCAGCTTGATGCCGGTCTTGGTGAACCGCTCGATGGTGTCGGTGACCACGTCGGCCTTGCCGTGGCGGATGGCGCGGAAGAAGTCGCCGTCCGGGGCCAGGCACAGCCGCTGGTCCCAGACGTTGTAGCTGGGCCCGAAGTGCTTCTCGACGTCGTAGCCCTGCGGCAGGCGCCGCTGCGCCATCGTCATCAACGTCTTGCGCATGTAAGCCGGCGCCTTGCGGGACAGCTGGTACTGGAAGGTGCTGAACGCGATGGCTTTCCACCGATTCGCTACGTGGGCGAGCCGGTCGGGCAACAGGCGGTTGGTCCGTTCCGCGAACGGATCCACGCCGGGCAGCGAGCCGATGTATGTCGGCGACCGCTGCAGCATGGTGACGTGGCCGGATCCCGAATTGACCAGTGCGGGAATCAAAGTGATGGCGGTGGCACCCGATCCGATGACGATGATCTTCTTGCCCGAGTAGTCCAGATCTTGCGGCCAGTGTTGCGGGTGCACGATGGTGCCCTCGAAGTCGTCCGATCCGGCGAACGTCGGCGAGAAGCCCTCGTCGTAGTTGTAGTAGCCGGTGCAGGCGAACACGAAGGAGGCGGTGATGTCGCGTTGCTGCCCACCGCTTTCCACCGTGACGGTCCACTGATTGTCCGCGTCGGACCAGTCGGCGGCGACCACCCGATGCCCGTAGCGGATGTGCTGCTCGATCCCGCTCTCCACGGCGGCCTCCTTGATGTAGGCCTTGATCGACGCGCCGTCGGCGATGGACTTCGCCGAGCGCCACGGCTTGAACCGGAACCCGAGGGTGAACATGTCCGAGTCGGATCGGATCCCCGGGTATTTGAACAGGTCCCACGTTCCGCCCAGGTCGTCGCGACGCTCCAGGATCGCGTAGCTCTTGGATGGGCAGCGCTGTTGGAGGTGCCAGGCGGCGCTAACGCCCGAGATGCCAGCGCCGACGATGACGACGTCGAGGTGCTCAGTCATGCGGCTACGTTATCAACGCTGTGTCGAGTCGGTCAACACCTTGTTGAACTACTGAACACGCTGTCGAATTTCTCGACGCTGTGTAAACTGGCGGCCGTGACTGCCGTCGGCTCTGCGCGCACCTCCCGCGGCCGGCGTTCGGCGCGCCCGTCCGGCGACGACCGGGAACTGGCGATTTTGAGCACCGCCGAGCGGCTGCTGACCGAACGTCCGCTCGCCGACATTTCGGTCGACGACCTGGCCAAGGGTGCCGGGTTGTCCCGCCCTACCTTCTACTTCTACTTCCCGTCCAAAGACGCCGTGCTGCTCACCTTGTTCGAACGCGTGGTCATCGAGGCCGATTCGGCGCTGGAAACCATGGTCGCCAACCCGCCCGCCGACCTGAAAGCGTTGTGGCGCACCGGTATCAACGTCTTCGTCGAGACGTTCGGGACCCATCGGGCGGTGTCGCTGGCCGCCGATGCGGCGCGCACCAATTCCGAGGTCGGCGAGTTGTGGTCGCGGTTCATGCAGAAGTGGGTGGACCACAGCACCACGGTCATCGAAGCCGAGCGCGCCCGCGGCGCGGCCCCGGTGACCCTGCCGGCCCATGATCTGTCCGCGGCGCTGAACCTGCTCAATGAAAAGGTGATGCTCGCCGCGTTCGCCGACGCGAGGCCATCGGTGCGCGACGAGCAGCTGCTGGACACCCTGGTGCACATCTGGGTGAGCAGCATTTACGGCGAGGGCGCCTGACCACCCGACCGTTGTCGGCCCGCCATGCGAACATACGTTCGTGGACTGCGAGGCGTCCATCCTGCACGCGGACCTGGACTCGTTCTATGCGTCGGTCGAACAGCGCGACGACCCGACGCTGCGCGGCCTGCCCGTGATCGTCGGCGGCGGGGTGGTGCTGGCGGCCAGCTACGAGGCCAAGGCCTACGGCGTGCGCACGGCCATGGGCGGCGCCCAGGCGCGGCGGCTGTGCCCGCACGCCGTCGTGGTGCCGCCCCGCATGCAGGCCTACTCGCACGCCAGCGACGCCGTCTTCGAGGTGTTCCGCGACACGACGCCGCTGGTGGAGGCGCTTTCGGTGGACGAGGCCTTCCTCGACGTCGGTGGATTGCGCCGGCTCTCGGGCAGCCCGGTCGCCATCGCGGCCCGCTTGCGGGCCGACGTCCGGGAGCGCGTCGGCTTGCCGATCACGGTCGGCGTCGCGCGCACGAAATTCCTGGCCAAGGTGGCCAGCCAGGAGGCCAAGCCCGACGGGCTGCTGCTGGTTCCGCCGGACCGCGAGCTGGAGTTCCTGCGACCGCTGCCGGTGCGCCGGCTGTGGGGCGTCGGCGCGGTGACGGCCGCCAAGCTGCAGGCGCACGGCATCGTGACCGTCGCCGACGTCGCCGAGCTCAGCGAGTCGGCGCTTGCCTCGCTGGCCGGTGCGGCGATGGGTCGCCAGCTCTACGCGCTGTCGCGCAACATCGACCGCCGCAGGGTGACCACCGGGGTCCGCCGCCGGTCCGTGGGCGCCCAGCGGGCGCTGGGTAGGGCGGGCAGCCGGATGTCGGCCGCGGAGGTCGACGCCGTGGTCGTCGGGCTGGTCGACCGCATCACCGGTCGCATGCGCACGGCCGGGCGCACCGGCCGCACGGTGGTGCTGCGCCTGCGGTTCGCCGACTTCAGCCGCGTCACCCGGTCGCGCACGCTGCCGCGGGCGACGTCGTCGACGGCGCCGATCCTGGCCGCTGCCCGGCAACTGGTCGCGGCGGCGGCGCCGCTGATCGCGCAGCGAGGCCTCACCCTGGTCGGCTTCGCGGTGTCCAACATCGACCGGGGCGGCGCCGAGCAGCTGATGCTGCCGCTCGCCTCGGATTCGCCGGTGGTGGATGCGGCCGTCGACCGGGTGCGGCAACGCTTCGGTAAGTCCGCGCTGACGCCGGCGGTGTTGATCGGCCGGGATTCGGGTATAGAAGTGCCATATCTCCCCGACTGATCCGGCGTTCGCTGGGCGGTGTGGGTAACGAATTCGTTTCTCCCACATGACATTTGGAAGATATGAGCTTCATTTGAGGAGCGGCTCTCGACGGGCGGGCGGATGCGTATCGGCTGTAGGCTCGCGGAAACCCCACCTCGAAAGTGAGTAACTGAACGATGCCGTCGCCAGACACAGCGCGCACCAGCGGCCCGCCTCGCGAAGGCCTCCTCCTCGGATACAGCGCGATACTCGCGCTCTCGGCTGGCTTCGTCAACGCGGTGGCGTTGCTGATCCTGGCGTTGCCGGTCGGCAATCTCACCGCGATCACCACTCAGCTGGGCATGAACACGGCCAATCCGTGGCTGTACGAAGGCCACGTGCTGGCCGCCATCCTGTTCGGGTTCCTGGCGGGAGCGACGATGGCCGGGGTGGTGTTGGCGCCCACCGAGGCGCTGGCCGGCCCCCGCCATGCCGTCGTGTTGTTCACCGAGGCGGCGCTTCTCGTGCTGGCCGCGGCCGGTGTCGAGGAGACGTTCGTCAAGGCGCAGATCATCTCGCTCGGGGTCGAGGAGACCGCCGTGCAGGCGATGTTCGCCGCCATGGCCCTCGGCCTGCAAAACGGCATGACGTCCAGCTTTCGCGGGATGGCGATCCGCACCACGCACTTCACCGGGACCGTCACCGACCTCGGCCTGATGCTCGGGCGCAGCTGGCAGGACGGCATCCAGAAGTGGAAGGCGGCGATACTCGTGACCACGCTGCTGCTGTTCCTCGGCGGCGGCATCGCCGGGATCGTGTTCGGCGCCCGCTTCGGCGGCTACTCGCTGCTCATCCCGGCGGCGACGTGCGCGCTGGTGGCCGCGGCCAACGTGCTGCACAGCCGCGCCAACAGCGACGACACCTCCGCCGAGGTCCGGGAACCGGTGAGCGTCTGAGCCGTCAGCTCCCGGCCCATTCCAGCAGTTTGCGCTGCGGCCAGGTGTTGACGATCCGGTCCACCGGAACTCCCGCGTCCAGCGCGCGCTGCGCGCCGTAGCCGAGGAAGTCCAGCTGGCCCGGCGCGTGGGCGTCGGTGTCGATGCTGAACAGGCAGCCCATCTCCAGGGCCAGGTTCAGCAGCCGGGTGGGCGGGTCGCGCCGCTCGGGCCGCGAGTTGATCTCCACCGCGGTGCCGTGATCGCGGCACGCCGCGAACACGGCCTCGGCGTCGAAGCTGGATTCGGGCCGGATGCCGCGATTGCCCGAGACCAGCCGCCCGGTGCAGTGCCCGAGCACGTCGGCGTGCGGATCGGAGACGGCCCGTACCATCCGCCGGGTCATCGCCTCAGCGTCCATCGACAGCTTGGAGTGCACGCTGGCCACCACCACGTCGAGGTGTTCCAGAAGCTCGGGCTCCTGGTCCAGGCTGCCGTCATCAAGGATGTCCACCTCGATGCCGGTGAGGATGCGCAGCGGGGCGAACTGCTCGCGCAGTCCGTCGATCACGTCCAGCTGCTGGCGCAGCCGCTCCGGGGACAGGCCGTTGGCGATCGTCAACCGCGGCGAGTGATCGGTCAACGCGCAATACTCGTGGCCCAGCGCGACGGCGGTGGCCATCATCTCCTCGATCGGCGCAGAGCCGTCCGACCAGTTGGAGTGCAGATGCAGGTCACCGCGCAGCGCGGACCGGATCTTACCCCCGCCGAGATCCTCAGCGGCCGAGCGCAATTCGACCAACAGGTCCGGTTCACGGCCCGACCACGCCTGATCGATCACCTTGGCGGTCTTGGGTCCGATGCCCGGCAGCGACTGCCAGCTGTTGGCCTGGCCGTGCCGCTCCCGCGCCGCGTCGTCGAGGGCCGCCACGACGTCCGCGGCCTTGCGGTACGCCATGACGCGCCGAGGGTCCTGGCGGCTCCGATCCTTGAAGTAGGCGATTTGCCGCAGGGCTGCTACCGGATCCATGTCCCCAGTGTGCCCGGCCTGCTACAGCAGCTGCTCGGCGACGAAGCCGCACAACAGCACGCCGAAGCCGCCGACTTCGCCGGCGATCAGCAGCGCCATCGCGACCGCGAGGGACCGATCTGCACCGTCGAATTGGTTGACGGTGTCACGGCGGGCCCCGTGGGCGACGTAGCTGAGGATCGCCGCGACGAAGAAGAACACCACCACGCCGGCGGCAGCCAGATTGACCCACGCGGCCCACGCGCTGAGCTCTACGAAGACCGCGAGCAACAGGGTCGCGAAGGAGTAGAGCAGCGCCGCGCGGTGCGCGATATCGACGTAAGGATGCGCGCGGTGATCCTCGGAGACCATCATCTGCCGGTATTTCCAGACCCCCAGCAGCAGGGCCAGCAGGAAGATCAGGCCGGCCGCCAACAGGGTCAGTTTGGTGTCGAGTCCGAGCGCGCCAGTCATCGTGCGGCTGAGTTTAGTTGCGCTTCATAAAGAGCGACTAACGTCGTTTTCATGCGATTCGCGTTCAAAACCTCACCACAGAACACCACCTGGGCCGACATGCTGGCTGTCTGGCAGGCC
Source organism: Mycobacterium sp. E2462 (assembly GCF_001672685.1). NCBI lineage: Bacteria > Bacillati > Actinomycetota > Actinomycetes > Mycobacteriales > Mycobacteriaceae > Mycobacterium > Mycobacterium sp. E2462. The sequence continues at coordinate 8,534 of NZ_LZKC01000323.1, read as the reverse complement.
GCCGACGACATGGACGTCTTCGAATCCGGGTGGACGTTCGACCACTTCTACCCGATCTTCGCCGACAGCAGCGGCCCTTGCCTCGAGGGCTGGACCACCCTGACCGCGCTGGCGCAGGCCACCAAGCGCCTGCGGCTGGGCACCTTGGTGACGGGCATCCACTACCGCCACCCCGCAGTGCTGGCCAACATGGCCGCGGCCCTCGACATCATCTCCAACGGGCGCCTCGAGCTCGGCATCGGCGCGGGCTGGAACGAGGAGGAGTCGGGCGCTTACGGCATCGAACTGGGCAGCATCAAGGAACGCTTCGACCGGTTCGAGGAGGCCTGCGCCGTGCTGACCAGCCTGCTCAGCGAGGAGACCACCGACTTCGACGGCGCCTTCTATCAGCTCAAGGGCGCGCGCAACGAGCCGAAGGGGCCGCAGCGGCCCCACCCACCGATCTGCATCGGTGGCAACGGGGAGAAGCGCACCCTGCGGATCACCGCGCGCTACGCCCAGCACTGGAATTTCGTCGGCGGCACGCCCGACGTCTTCGCCCACAAGCGCGACGTCTTGGCTGCGCACTGCGCGGACATCGGCCGCGATCCCCAAGAGATCACCCTGTCGGCGCACCTGCGGCTGGAGCCGGACCTCGACTACGGCAAGGTGATCGCCGACGCGGCGGGCCTGGCCGCCGAGGGCCTGGACCTGGGCATCGTCTACCTGCCCCCGCCGCACGACCCCGCGGTGCTGGAACCGCTCGCGGAAGCCATCCGCGATTCGGGATTGCTCACCGGCTGACGCTCTCTGGGCCGGCGCTCCCCTGTTCGTCCCGCCGAGCAAACCGTCGGGCCCGCCTGTGTGGCGCGGGCCCGGCGGTTACGCACCGAAGGACAGGAGATCCGCGGCGGTGACCAGGCGTTCGTGTCTGGCGGGGAACTCGCGGCTCTTCACCGGGTGGCGCAGCCAGGACCAGGCAATTCGCCCCATCCGCGATCGAGGTACTGGGTTAATGTGCACAGTGATCACTCCTGCGATCGGTTCGTTCAGCCGGGACTCCCATACGACGCCCGTGTGATGGGGCCCACAGACACCTATTAGACAACAGGTTCTGGCAAACGTTGGGAGACGCGCCGGACGCTTTTCCGCGTGTTTCTGCTGTGACTAGTGTGACTATTGAAGCGGCACGGCGGTCGGCTTGACGGGGGCGGGCAACGCCGTCGACCCCATCAGATACCGGTCCACGGCCGCCGCGGCGGCCCTGCCCTCGGCGATCGCCCAGACGATCAGGGACTGCCCGCGGCCCATGTCCCCGGCAACGAAAACGCCGGGCACCGACGTGTCGAAATCGGCCCCTCGGGCGACGTTGCCGCGTTCGGTGAGCTTGACGCCGAGGTCGGTCAGCAGGCCCTCCCGCTCGGGGCCCACGAATCCCATGGCCAGCAGCACCAAATCGGCGTCGAGCTGGAAGTCCGAGCCCTCGACCTTCTCGAACTTGCCGTCGCGCATGGTGACCTCGTGCGCCTTGAGCCCCGTCACGTGCCCGTCCTCGCCGAGGAACTCCTCGGTGTTCACCGAGAACACCCGCTCGCCACCCTCCTCGTGCGCCGACGACACCCGGTACATCAGCGGGTAGGTCGGCCACGGGGTGGATTCGGCGCGGGCCTCCGGCGGGCGCGGCATGATCTCGAACTGGTGCACGCTGGCGGCACCTTGACGGTGCGCGGTGCCCAGGCAGTCGGCCCCGGTGTCACCGCCGCCGATGATGATGACCTTCTTGCCCTTGGCGGTGATCGGCGGCTCGCCGTCCTCGCCCAGGACGTCGTCGCCCTCCTGCACCCGGTTGCCCCACGGTAGGTACTCCATCGCCTGGTGGATGCCGTCGAGGTCGCGCCCGGGGACGGGCAGGTCACGCCCTGCGGTGGCGCCGCCGGCCAGCACCACCGCGTCGAAGTCGCGGCGCAGCTCCTCGGCCGTGATGTCCACGCCGACGTTGACGCCCGCGCGGAATTCCGTTCCCTCGGCGCTCATCTGGTCCAGCCGTCGATTCAAGACGCGCTTTTCCATCTTGAATTCCGGGATGCCGTAGCGCAGCAACCCCCCGATGCGGTCGGCCCGCTCGAGCACGGTGACGGTGTGCCCCGCCCGGGTCAGTTGCTGGGCGGCGGCCAGACCGGCCGGGCCCGAACCCACCACGGCCACCGTCTTCCCGGTCAGCTTGGTCGGCGGCAGCGGCTGCACGAAGCCCTCGTCGAAGGCGTGGTCGATGATCTCCAGCTCGATCTGCTTGATCGTCACCGGGTCCTGATTGATGCCCAGCACGCAGGCCGGTTCGCAGGGCGCCGGGCACAGCCGGCCGGTGAAGTCCGGGAAGTTGTTGGTCGCGTGCAACCGGTCGATCGCCTCGCGCCAACGCCCCCTGCGCACCAGGTCGTTCCACTCCGGAATCAGGTTGCCCAGCGGACACCCGTTGTGGCAGAACGGAATACCACAGTCCATGCAGCGCGTGGCCTGCTCGCGCAGGATCTCGTCGTCGAATTCCTGGTAGACCTCGTTCCAGTCCTTCAACCGCAACGGCACGGGCCGGCGCTTGGGCAGCTCCCGGTGCGTGTACTTCAGGAAACCAGTCGGGTCAGCCATGAGCCGCCGCCATGATCGCCTTGTCCACATCCACGCCGTCGCGCTCGGCCTGCGCGATGGCGGCCAGCACCTTCTTGTAGTCCTTGGGCATCACCTTGGCGAAATGCCGCTGCTCGTTGCGCCAGTCGGCCAGGATGCGTTGCCCCACCGCGGAATCGGTGGCGTCGACGTGCGCCTGGATGATGCCGTGCAGGAAATCTGCGTCGTCGGAGTCGATGGACTCGAGCTCCACCATCTCGGTGTTCAAGTTGTCGGGTAACTCCTCGTCGGGATCGTAGACGTAGGCGACGCCGCCGGACATGCCCGCCGCAAAGTTGCGACCGGTGCTGCCGAGGATGACCACCCGTCCACCGGTCATGTATTCGCACCCGTGGTCCCCGACGCCCTCGACCACTGCGTGGGCGCCCGAGTTGCGAACCGCGAACCGCTCGCCGACCACACCGCGCAGGAAGACCTCGCCGGTGGTGGCGCCGAACAGGATGACGTTGCCGCCGATGATGTTGTCCTCGGCCACGTAGTCGGCCGGTGCGTTGTCGGACGGCCGCACCACGATCCGGCCGCCGGACAGGCCCTTGCCGATGTAGTCGTTGGCGTCTCCGTACACCCGCAAGGTGATGCCCTTGGGCACGAAGGCGCCGAAGCTGTTGCCCGCGGAGCCGTCGAACGTGATGTCGATGGTGCCGTCCGGCAAGCCCTGTCCACCATAGGCTTTCGTCAGCTCATGGCCGAGCATGGTGCCCACCGTGCGGTTCACGTTGCTGATGGTGGTGGAGAACCGCACCGGCTTGCCGGAGTCCAACGCCTCGCGGTTCATCACGATCAACTGCTGGTCCAGCGCCTTGTCCAGCCCGTGGTCCTGGCGTGAGCTGCAGTACAGGTCCTGGTTCATGAACGCCGATTCCGGCTCGTGCAGCACCGGCGTCAGGTCCAGCTTGTGCGCCTTCCAGTGCGCCCGCGCCAGCGTGGTGTCCAGCGCACCCACCTGGCCGACGGCCTCGTTGAACGTGCGGAAGCCCAACTGCGCCATGTACTCCCGAACTTCCTCGGCGATGAACATGAAGAAGTTCTCGACGAATTCCGGCTTGCCGGAGAACCGCTCGCGCAGCAGCGGGTTCTGCGTCGCCACACCCACCGGGCAGGTGTCCAGGTGGCACACCCGCATCATGATGCAGCCCGCGACCACCAGGGGGGCGGTGGCGAACCCGAACTCCTCGGCGCCCAGCAGCGCCCCGATCATGACGTCCCGCCCGGTCTTGAGCTGACCGTCGACCTGGACCACGATCCGGTCGCGTAACCCGTTGAGCAGCAACGTCTGTTGCGTCTCGGCCAGGCCCAGCTCCCACGGCGCGCCGGCGTGCTTCATCGACGTCAGCGGCGTGGCACCGGTGCCGCCGTCGTGACCGGAGATGAGCACGACGTCGGCGTGCGCCTTGGAGACGCCGGCCGCCACGGTGCCGACACCGTTCTCGGAGACCAGCTTGACGTGGACCCGCGCCGCCGGGTTGGCGTTCTTCAGGTCGTGAATCAGCTGCGCCAGGTCCTCGATGGAGTAGATGTCGTGGTGCGGCGGCGGCGAGATCAGCCCGACACCCGGCGTCGAGTGTCGGACCTCGGCCACCCACGGGTACACCTTGTGGCCCGGAAGTTGGCCGCCCTCACCGGGTTTGGCGCCCTGGGCCATCTTGATCTGGATGTCGGTGCAGTTCGTCAGGTAGTGCGAGGTGACGCCGAACCGCGCCGAGGCGACCTGCTTGATCGCGCTGCGCCGCCAGTCACCGTTGGGGTCGCGGTCGAATCGCTTGACGTCCTCGCCGCCCTCGCCGCTGTTGGAGCGACCGCCCAGGCGGTTCATCGCGATCGCGAGCGTCTCGTGCGCCTCGGCGGAGATCGAGCCGTAGCTCATCGCCCCGGTGGAGAACCGCTTGACGATCTCGCTGGCCGGCTCGACCTCGTCCAGCGGCACCGGGGGCCGCACTCCGGCACGGAATTTCAGCAGTCCGCGCAGCGACGCCATCCGCTCGCTCTGGTCGTCGACCAGGCGGGTGTACTCCTTGAAGATCTTGTACTGGCCGGTGCGGGTGGAGTGCTGCAGCCGGAACACCGTCTCCGGGTTGAACAGGTGGTACTCACCCTCGCGGCGCCACTGGTAGTCCCCGCCCACCTCGAGCTCGCGGTGCGCGCGCTCGTCGGGCCGGTCGAGGTTCGCCAGGTTGTGCCGCGTGGCCACGTCGGCGGCGATGTCTTCCAGCGTGATCCCGCCGGTCGGGCACGCCAGCCCGGTGAAGTACTCGTCGAGCACGTCCTCGGACACGCCGACGGCCTGGAACAGCTGGGCGCCGGTGTAGGACGCCAGCGTCGAGATGCCCATCTTGGACATGACTTTGAGCACGCCCTTGCCGGCGGCCTTGACGTAGTTGGTCAGCGCCTTGTCACGGTCGATGCCGTCGATCACGCCGCGGTCGAGCATGTCCTCGATCGACTCGAAGGCCAGGTACGGGTTCACCGCGGCGGCACCGCAGCCCACCAGCATCGCCATGTGGTGCACCTCGCGGGCGTCGCCGGATTCGACGACCAGGCCCACGTGGGTGCGGGTCCGCTCGCGCACCAGGTGGTGGTGCACCCCGGCGACGGCGAGCAGCGACGGTATCGGCGCCAGCTTCTCGTCGGATTCGCGGTCGGACAAGATGATGACCCGGGCGCCGTCGGCGATCGCGGCCGACGCCTGCGCACGCACATCGTCGAGTGCCACCGCGAGCCCGGCGCCGCCCTCGGCGACCGGGTACAGACAGTGAATCACCTTGGAGCGCATGCCATGTGGCCGCCCGTTGACCTCGTCGTTCGGGTCGAGGTTGATCAGCTTGGCCAGCTCGCGGTTACGCAGGATCGGCTGGCTCAGCGCGATCTGGTGGCACGAGTTCTCGTCCGGGGTGAGCAGGTCGCGCTCGCCACCGGTGGTGCCCTGCAAGCTGGTCACCACCTCCTCCCGGATGGCGTCCAGCGGCGGGTTGGTCACCTGCGCGAAGAGCTGCTGGAAGTAGTCGTAGAGCATCCGCGGGCGTTGGGACAGCACCGCGACCGGGGTGTCGGTGCCCATCGAGCCGATCGGTTCTGCGCCGGCGCGCACCATGGGCGCCACCAACAGGTTCAGTTCCTCGTAGGTGTAGCCGAAGGTCAACTGGCGCTGGACAAGCCGGTCGTGCGGCATCCGCTTGTAGTTGCCCTGCGGCAGATCCTCGAGCGCTACCAGCCCCTGGTCGAGCCACTCCTGATACGGGTGTTCGGCGGCCAGCTCGGCCTTGATCTCCTCGTCGGAGACGATGCGGCCCTGCTCGGTGTCGACTAAGAACATGCGGCCCGGCTGCAACCGCATCCGGCGCACCACCTTGGCCGGGTCGAGGTCCAGGACGCCGGCCTCGGAGGCCATCACCACCAGACCGTCCTCGGTGACCCAGATCCGGGAGGGGCGCAGGCCGTTACGGTCCAGCACCGCGCCGACGATGGTGCCGTCGGTGAACGTCATCGACGCCGGGCCGTCCCACGGCTCCATCAGGGATGCGTGGTACCGGTAGAACGCCCGCCGCGCCGGGTCCATCGACTCGTTGCGCTCCCAGGCCTCGGGAATCATCATCAGCACGGCGTGCGGCAGGCTGCGCCCACCCAGGTGCAGCAGCTCGAGCACCTCGTCGAAGCGGGCGGTGTCGGAGGCCCCCGGCGTGCAGATCGGGAACAGCTTCTCCACGTCGGACTCCGAGCCGAACACCTCGGTCTTGATCAGCGCCTCGCGGGCGCGCATCCAGTTCTCGTTGCCGGTGACGGTGTTGATCTCCCCGTTGTGCGCGATGCGCCGGAACGGGTGGGCCAGCGGCCAGGACGGAAAGGTGTTGGTGGAGAACCGCGAATGGACGATGCCCAGGGCGCTGGTCAGCCGGCTGTCCTGCAGGTCGAGGTAGAACGCCTTGAGCTGCGGGGTGGTCAACATGCCCTTATAGACGAACGTCTGACCGGAAAGGCTTGGGAAATAGACGGTTTCGCGGCCGGGGCCGTCCTGACCCGGCCCCTTGGTGCCGAGTTCGTGCTCGGCGCGCTTGCGCACCACGTAGGCGCGGCGCTCCAGTGTCATGCCCGAGGCGCCGGCCATGAACACCTGCCGGAAGGTGGGCATCGCGTCACGGGACAGCGCGCCCAGCGACGAGTCGTCGGTCGGCACGTTGCGCCAGCCGAGCACCGTGAGGCCCTCGGACTCGGCGATCTTTTCCACCGAGGCGCAGGCGGCCGCGGCGTCGCGGGAAGACTGCGGCAGGAACGCGATCCCGGTGGCGTAACTGCCGGGCGGCGGCAGCTCGAACTCGACGACCTCGCGCAGGAAGGCGTCGGGCACCTGGATCAGGATGCCCGCGCCATCGCCGCTGCGCGGCTCGGCGCCCTGGGCACCGCGGTGCTCGAGGTTCAGCAGCGCGGTGATGGCCTGGTCCACGATTTCGCGGGTACGACGGCCGTGCATATCGACGACCATGGCGACCCCGCACGCGTCGTGCTCGAACGCGGGGTTGTATAGCCCGACGCGCTTGGGCGTCATATGCACCTGACCCTTCACCTGGAACGTTTCACGCGGCCGTTAGCAGCAGCTCCGACGAGCCAGCACCCCCGAGGTTGCGGGCGTGATCCCTTCGGCCTTGTCTCGAGGGGCTGTGCTCCAGGCGGAATTGATCCCGCTGGGGATGCGTCCGTGCAGCTCTGAACGGTGGCCTGGAACCGGTCTCGACAAGTCGTAAAACGATATGACAATACCCGCCTGACATGCCAACTTCGATAAGTCTAGCCGCCACGCGGCAGGTGCGTAAATTTCGCTGAGGCCGCCGTTCGCCAAACCCGCAGGCGCGGTGTTTCGGTGTCGTTAAATTCCCCACAACAGGGCTGGGCCCCGCGGCGGGCGCGCGCGCCCCGTCCCGGCGCGGGAGTTTGCTAGCGGGGCCGGCGACGTCGGGCACGGTGTTGCTGAACTGATATCCGCGCGTGCTCAGCGCGCAACCGGCGGTACCGCGCTGCCGCCCTGGTCAGCACAGGCTAAGTTTGCAGCGTGGCGCACCGCGCCGCGTGGCCGATACTGGAGGAGTAACGGTCCACCTCCGGCGGCGGACGTCAGACCGTGGCGCTCATCACGTGGCGAGTGTGTCGCGACCGACAGTGAGCGCGAGGATCCATCGACCGGCACTCGAGGAGCCCATGAACGAGCGCGACGAATTCCTGCGGGACCGTCTGCAGCCCGACCGGCCCGCCGGCCCGGCGCCGCGACCGCCCGGCTTGACCCCCCGGGAGCCCGTGGCGCCCCCCTCCGCACAGTGGCCGGCTGCGCCGCCGGCCGGAGGCCGGCTCGCCACCGAGCACGTACAGGCCGGCCGAGTTGCGGCCCACCCGCGCCACCATGTCGCCGAAGGACTGCAGGTTCTTGTCGGACGTCAGCTCCCAGAACGAGCCCGACGCGGCGGGATCGATGCGGCTGCTGAGTCGTCCGAAAGCCGTGTCGGCGTCGATCGCCACGACGTGGTCTTGCCGGCGCAGCTCCGCGAACAGCGACCCGACGCTGGCGGCGACGGACGTCTTGCCCACGCCACCCTTGCCCAGGATCCCGACCTTGTGGTTGCCGTGCAGGCGCGCCCGGATGGCCGCGTGGAACTGCGCCTCCTGGCGCTGCGCCGGGGACGGCCCCAGCTTGACCAGGCCGAACGTGAGCAGCCGCAGGATGCGCCGCCAACCGCGGTCCGCCGGTTCGGGGCCGAAGTCGGGGGCGGGCGCCTCGACGGGTCGCGGCGGCGCCGCAATCCCCGGCGACAACGGCGCGGGAGTTTGCTAGCGGCGACGCCCGGCGTCGCCAGGAGCTCGCGCGCCGCGCGCTGGCGCCGCTGGACTATCAC
>NZ_LZKC01000322.1:0-1301 GCF_001672685.1 Mycobacterium sp. E2462 | reverse complement strand
GGCGCGGTCCAGCAGGATCGCGGCCATCCGCGAGGCGGTCGGCATCGCCGCCTACCACTGCGGCGACTGGGCGCAGGCGCTGGCCGAGCTGCGGGCGGCGCGCCGGATGGGCAGCAAGTCCGCCCTGCTGGCGCTGATCGCGGATTGCGAGCGCGGGCTTGGCCGCCCGGAGCGGGCCATCGAACTCGCGCGGGGGCCCGAGGCCGCCCAACTCAGCGGCGACGACGCCGACGAGCTGCGCATCGTCGCGGCCGGGGCGCGCGCCGACCTCGGTCAGCTGGAGCAGGCGCTGACGGTGCTGTCCACGCCGGCGCTGGACCCCTCCCGCACCGGCACGACCGCGGCCAGGCTCTTCTACTCCTACGCCGACACCCTGCTGGCGCTGGGCCGCGACGACGAGGCGCTGCAGTGGTTCCTGCGGGCCGCGGCCGCCGACGTCGAGGGCGTCACGGACGCCGAGGACCGCGTCGGCGAGCTCGGCTGACCGGGGGAGCGACGTGAAAACCCTTGCGCAGGAATACGATTGCCTGCTGCTGGACCTCGACGGCACGGCGTTTCGGGGCCGCAGCCCCACCGAGGGCGCCGTGGCGGCGTTGGCCGAGGTGCGCAGCCGGACGTTCTTCGTCACCAACAACGCGTCGCGCAGCGCCGAGGAGGTCGCGGCCCACCTGACCGAGCTCGGGTTCACCGCCACCGCCGACGACGTCGCCACCAGCGCGCAAAGCGCGGCCCGGCTGCTGGCCACCCAGCTGCCGGCGGACTCGCCCGTGCTCATCGTGGGCACGGCCGCATTGGCGAACGAGGTCCGCGCGGTCGGGTTGCGCCCGGTGCACAGTTACGACGACGCCCCGGTGGCCGTCGTGCAGGGATTGTCCACGTCCCTGGTCTGGCAGGACCTGGCCGAGGCCGCCCTGGCCATCCGCGCGGGCGCGCTGTGGGTGGCGGCCAACGTCGACGTCACGCTGCCCACCGAGCGCGGCCTGCTGCCGGGAAACGGGGCAATGGTCGCCGCGCTGCGGGCGGCCACCGACGCCGAGCCCCAGGTGGCCGGCAAGCCGGCGCCCGGCCTGCTGACCGACGCGGCGGCCCGGGCGGGCGTAGACGGCGTCGCGCGCGGAGTTGACCCCACTGAGCACCATCAGGCTGGGCAGGCGCGCGGCGTTGGCGCCCTCGATGTCGGTGTCCAGCCGGTCACCGACCACCAGGGGCGCCCGGAAGTCGCCGCGGGCCGCCGCGTCGGTCAGCAGGCCGGGCGCCGGCTTGCCGGCCACCTGGGGCTCGGCGTCGGTGGCCGCCCGCAG
>NZ_LZKC01000321.1:0-48495 GCF_001672685.1 Mycobacterium sp. E2462 | reverse complement strand
GACCGGCCTGGCCGGCGACGAGCAGTGGTTGACCGTCCGCGGGTTCCGCCGACCCAAAGGCGACGATTCGCAGGCCGCCCTGTGCCGCACCGAGTACCACATCAACCGTGCCTTCGCGGGGGTCGGGCGGCTGTTGCAGCGCCACGAGGGCCCCATCTTTCCGCTCATCGAGGACCTGTTCGGCCTGAGCGTCGTCGAGGTCCGGCAGGAGGTCGCGGCGGTGCTGATCGCCCCGGCGCTGGCCGCCGGGCTCGGCGTCGAGCCCGGTGCGCCGGCGCTGCAGGTGCAACGCACGTACACCACCTCCGACGGGCAGGTCGCCCAGGTCACCGTCAACACCCATCCCGCGTCGCGTTTCCGTCATTCGATGACGATGCGCCGCGTCCGCGGCTGATGGGCCCGTCCACCAGGCTGATCGGGGGCCGTCGCGTCCGCTGGGACGACGCCCGCGCCGCCGACGCCTACGCGCGCGGCTGGTGGACCCGCCGCACGCTCACCGACTCGTTGCAAGAGGCCGCCGCCACCACGCCCGAGCGGGTCGTCATCGTCGACGGTGCCGTCCGGCTCGACTGTGCGACCCTGCACCGCCAGGCGCTGTCCCTGGCCCACGCGCTGTCGTCGCGCCATCCCCCGGGCAGCGTGGTGTCGTTCATGCTGCCGAACTGGCACGAGGCCGCGGTGATCTACCTGGCCGCGACGCTGGCGGGCATGGTGGCTAACCCCATCCTGCCGTCGCTGCGCGACCGGGAATTGCGCTTCCTCCTCGAAGACGCCGCCAGCCGAATCGTGTTCGCGCCCTCCCGGTTTGCCGGCCACGACTACGCCGCCATGCTGGACCGGGTGACCGCGCACCTGGCGACCCCGCCCGAGGTCGTCCTCGTGCGGGCCGGCGCCGACGCCCACGGCACGTCGTTTGCCGAGCTGGTGCACCGGGGCGCGGTTGGAGGGGTCCTGCCGGAACTCGACGCCGACGCGGTCCGCATGATCCTCTACACGTCGGGCACCACGGGGCGTCCCAAAGGGGTTCTGCACAGCCATAATTCAATCCATGCGTTGATCCGGCAACTGCGGCAGCACTGGCGCGTCGAGCCCGGTGACGGCTTCCTGGTGGCCTCGCCGATCGCGCACATCGGCGGTTCCATCTACGCGTTCGAATGCCCGCTGCTGCTGGGCAGCACCGCCGTGCTGATGGAACGCTGGGACGCCGACGACGCGGTCCGCCTGATGGACGGCGAACGCTGTACGCACATGGCCGGAGCGACACCGTTTCTGGTGCAGCTGATGGCCGCCGCCGGGCGCGCCGGCACCCGGCTGCCGCGGTTGAAGCTGTTCGTCTGCGGCGGCGCTTCGGTGCCAGCCACGCTGATCCGCAGGGCGACCACGTATTTCGAGGCGGCGGTGGTCACCCGCGTGTACGGGTCCACCGAGGTACCGGTGACGACGGTGGGGTCGCTCGGGTGCGTCGAGCACGCGGCCGACACCGACGGTCGCGTGGGCGTGGCGCAGGTCAAGCTGGTCGACGGTGAGATCTGCGCGCGCGGGCCGCAGATGCTCGTCGGCTACCACCACGCCGACGACGAGGACGGCTGCTTCGACGACGAGGGTTACTTCCGTACCGGGGACCTGGCGCGCTGGATCGACGGCGACTACCTCGTGGTCACGGGACGCGCCAAGGACCTCATCATCCGCAACGGCGAGAACATCTCACCCAAGGAGGTCGAGGACGTCCTGGCCGGGCATCCCGGCGTCGCGGAGGTCGCGGTCGTCGGCCTGCCCGACCCGCGCACCGGGGAGCGGGCCTGCGCCGTCGTCGTGCCCGCTCCGGCGGCACCTCCGTCCGGCCTGGACGTCGCCGGGCTGCGCGACTTCCTGCAACGGTGCGGCGTCGCGCGGTTCAAAGCCCCGGAGCAGGTGGTCGTCTGGGACGTCCTGCCGAAGAATGACGCGGGCAAAATACTCAAACATCGGATCAAGGCGGCGCTCATGGAAGCACAGCGGTGACATGCAGGTAGCGGTCGTGACGGGGGCCAGCGGCGGGATCGGTTCGGGCTGCGCCGCCAAGCTCGCCGGGATGGGCATGGCGGTGCTGGCGACGGGACGCAGCCACGACAAGCTGGCGGCGCTCGCAAAGCGCATCGGTGATGCCGAGCGGATCGCCACCGTCGCCCTGGACCTGACCGAGGACGACGCGCCCCGGCGCCTGGTCGCGGCGGCCGTGGACCGGTGGGGGCGCATCGATTTCCTGGTGAACATCGCCGGGATCGGCAGCCCCAAGCCGGTGCACGAGACCGACGACGAATCGCTGGACCACTTCCTCGGGCTCATGCTGCGTGCCCCATTCCGGCTCATCCGCGAGGTCCTCCCGCACCTGCAACCGGGCTCGGCGATTATCAACGTCACGTCGACATTCGCGGTGGTGGGCGGGCTGCGCGGCGGCGCCTACTCGGCGGCCAAGGGCGGCCTGACCGCGCTCACCACCCACATCGCCTGCCAATACGGGGCGCAGGGAATCCGGTGCAACGCCGTCGCGCCCGGCGTGATCCAGACGCCGATGACCGAGCATCGCCTGCAGGATCAGCGGTTTCGCCGCATCAACACCGAGATGACGCCGCACCAGCGGCTGGGCACCGTCGACGACGTCGCGAGCACCGTCGCCTTCCTGTGTTCGCCCGGCGGCGCCTTCATCAACGGGCAGACGATCGTCGTCGACGGCGGCTGGAGCACGACGAAATACCTGTCCGAGCTGGCGCTGTCCTCGCAGTGGCGCAGCCCCTGAGATCAGGACCGGCCCGCGAAGCGGGCGGCCAGCCCGGCCAACATCTCGCGGTGCGCCTTGACCGCCTGCCGCGCCGTGACCCCGGCCAGCGGCCGCGGCGCGGCGATCTGGATCCGTTCGGTCACCCGCGCGCCCGCCGGGTCCGGCTCGAAGCGGACCGTTCCGCGCAGGCGCACGCCCGGGAACTGATCCGCCTCGGTCCGCACGTCACACACCGCCGGCACGCGCAGCCGGGCGCGGTAGGTGATCCCGACGGTCAACGGCCCCAGTGCAATACGGTCCCGCACGCGATAGCTGTGCAGGTAACCGTCATCAGTTCTACTGCGCGCCAAGGTTTCCACGGAGACGATCAGCGGGTGTAACAGCGCCAGGCTGTCCAGGTCCACGTAGAAGTCGCGGACCTCCTCCGGTCGGGCCGGCACCCGCTGGGTCAACGTGTGCTCGGACTGCGCGAGCCACCAACTCATCGCATTATTGTGACCCGGGCGTCGGCCCGCTGGGGCCGCGGCTCACCGCGGTCCGTTGCTACCGGGTCAGTCGCCGACCGGGCTGGGGATCCTGACCTTGCCGCCCGTGGGCTCGGCGTGGTGGCGCAGCGAGATGTCAACGGGGGCGATCCGCGCGATCCGGGATTCGATGTCGTAGGGCACGATGATGGCGGTCGCGCCGGGGATCCGGCTGACGGCCCGGGCCATCCTGTCGGCCGTCCGGTCGTGCAGCAGCCGACCGAGCAGTGGCGAATAGGTGCGGCGCGGCAGCAGCACCGTCAGCCTGCTGTCCGGATGTTCCTGCAGCACTTGGCACACCAACTCGTGCGCGGCGCGGGAGAGGTGCCGGTCCGGGCAGTCGATCATCCGCAGCGGCGTGTGGTGTTCGAAGTGTTCCCACCGTTGCTCGAGCCGGTCGGCGTGGTCCTGATCGATCACGAAGTGCACCGCGGCCAGATCCTCGGCGTGCAAGCCGTTGCCGTAGCGCAGCGCCTCGATCTCGGCGAGGTCCACGTGGTCGACGAACACCAGCACCCGTAGCCGCGGGTGGCGGCTAACGTCGAAATGCTCTTCGAGCGTCGTCTCCAGGACCGAGGCCTCGGCGCGGTACTTGTGGTTGAGCCGCATCAAGATCAACACCAGCAGCGGGAAGATGATCACGATCAGCCAGGCGCCCTCGGTGAACTTCGCCACCACGAAGATGCCCACGACGACCGTTGACATGAGGCCGGTGGCTAGGTTGGCGATCATGTTGAGCCGCCAGCGCTTACCGCGGTTGGTCAGGTGGTGTTTGGCCATGCCGTAGCCGGCCATCGAGAACGCGGTGAACACGCCGATCGCGAAGAAAGGCACCAGCGCGCTCACCTTGGCCTCGGTGACGAGCAGCAGCACCAAGGCCAGCGCCGTCAGCAGCAGGATGCCGTTGGAGAACACCAGGCGGTGGCCCCGCTTGGTCAGCGGGCGCGGCAGAAACCGGTCCTCGGCAACGAAATTCGCCAACGACGGGAAGCCGTTGAAGCTGGTGTTGCAGCCCGTGAACAGAATGGCCGCGGTGGCCGCCTGCACCATGAAATAGAGGGCGTTGCCGAGCACCCCGTGACCGTAGACCGCCCGCGTGATCTCGGACAGCATCGAGGGGTACTCGTCGAGGTACGGGGTGGCGTGGGTGACGTGCGCCAGCCAGGCCACGCCCGCCAGCAGGAACCCGAGGATGCAGGCCATCACCGTGAGCACCTTGCGGGCGTTGACGCCCTCGGGCTTGCGGAACAGGCTGACGGTGTTGGAGATCGCCTCGACACCGGTCAGCGATGTGCCGCCGTTGGCGAAGGCGCGCAGGACGATCAGGACGGTCGCGCCCATCAGCAGGCCGTTGCCCTGGTGGATCGGGACGGCCCCGACGATGTGCTGCGGATCGTATTTCGGTAGGCCCGAGATCATTTCGCGCACGAACCCGGTCACGATCGTCACCAGGATCATGGCGACGAAGGCGTACGTCGTGATCGCGAACATCCGGCCCGAGCGGCGCAGCCCGCGCAGGTTCATCAGGCAGATGAGGACCACCGACGCCAGGGTGATCTCCAGGTGGTAGGGCCGCAGGGCCGGGATCGCCGACACCACGGCGACGGTGGCGGCCGCGGGCTGCACGGCGACGGTGACCACGTAGTCGATCAGCAACGCCGCCGCGGCGATCTGCGCCACCCGGGGACCGAAGTTGTCCCGCGCCACGGTGTAGGAGCCGCCCGATCGCGCGTAGCGCATGACCACCTGCCGGTAGGACACCGTCACCAGCGCCAGGATGACCAGGATGACGCCGGTGATCGGCAGCAGCAGCGTGAACGCCGACATCCCGGCGGCCGGCAGCAGCTCGATCATGATCTGCTCGGTGCCGTACGCCGTCGAGGAGATCGCGTCGGGCGAAAGCGCGCCCAGCGCAATCTTGTTCGGCAGCCGCTCGGCTTCCAGCTGATCGGTGGTCAGGGGCTGACCGAGGAAGAGCCGCTTACACCTGTCCGGGATTGACGGAGGCAGAACTCCGGCCGATGTCGTCACAACGCTCGCTTTCTCTGGTGCTGCACGCGTAGTTCCCCGGGGCGTCAGCTCACCGGGCAGCCGCCGCGATGCGGGATTCGATGTCGTAGGGCACGATCTGCGCGGCCGCGCCAGGGATGCGGCTGATCGCAGCGGCGATCTTGTCCGCCGTGCGGTCGTGCAACAACCGGCCCACCAACGGTGAATACGACCGCCGCGGCAGCAGCACCGTCACCCTGGTGTCCGGATGCTCTTCGAGCTCCTTGAACAGCAACTCGTGCGCCGCCCGGCTCAGGTGCCGGTCCGGGCACTCCACCAGGCGCAATGGCGTGTCGTGCTGGAAGCGCTCCCAATAGGTCTGGAGCAACGAGGAACGGGCGGCGTCCAGGACGAAGTGCACCGCCGTGAGGTCGTCGGCGTGGAGGCCGTTGCCGTAGCGCAGCGCCTCCACCTCGGCCAGATCGATGCTGTCGACGAAGAGGAACACCCGGTGTCGCGTGTAGCGCCCCAGTTCCGGCCGCTCGGTGCGCGACATTTCGAGCACCGACGCCTCGGCGCGATATTGCGCGTTCAGCCTCATCAGGGCCAGCACCAGAATCGGGAACACGACCACGATCAGCCAGGCCCCCTCGGTGAACTTGGCGATCGCGAAGATGGCCACCACGACCGTCGACAGAATGCCCGCCGAGAGATTGATCGTCAGCTTGCGGCGCCAGCCGGGGCCCCGGTGCGTCAGGTGGTACTTGGTCATGCCGTAACCGGCCATCGAGAAGCCGGTGAAGACGCCGATGGCGTAGAACGGGACCAGCGCGTCGACCGACCCGCCCGTGATGACCAGCAAGGCGACCGACAGGACCGTCAGCGCGATGATGCCGTTGGAGAACACCAGCCGATGGCCCCGCTTCATCAGCGGGCGGGGCAGGAACCGGTCCTCGGCGACGAAGCTGGCCAGCGCGGGAAACCCGTTGAAGCTGGTGTTGCCGCCCGTGTAGAGGATCGCCGCGGTGGAGGCCTGCACCATGAAGTAGAGAACGTTGCCCACCGGCCCCTGGCCGAACACCGCGCGCGCGATCTCCGACAGCATCGACGGGTAGCCGTCTTCGTACGGGAACGCGTGGGTGACGTGCGCCAGCCAGGCCACGCCGGCCAGCAGGAACGCGAGGATGCACGCCATGATGGTCATGACCTTGCGCGCGTTGGGCCCCTCGGGTTTGCGCAGGCTGTTGACGGTGTTCGAGATCGCTTCGACGCCCGTGAGTGACGAGCCCCCATTGGCGAACGCGCGCAACACGATCAGCACCGTGGCGCCCATGATGAGGCCGTTGCCGTGGTGAACCGCGACCGCACCCGCGGCGTGCTCCGGGTCGTAAGTGGGCAATCCGCCGAAGAATTCACGGCCGACGCCGACGCAGATCACCAGGGACACCATGCCGACGAAGGCGTAGGTCGGCAGCGCGAAGCCAACCCCGGCCTCGCGCAGCCCGCGCAGGTTCGCGATGCACATCAGTAGGACGACCCCGACGGTGATCTCCAGGCTGTAGGGACCCAGCGACGGAATAGCGGAGACCACCGCGACCGTCCCGGCCGCGCACTGCACCGCCACGGTCACGACATAGTCGATCAGCAGCGCGGCGGCCGCGACCTGTGCCACCCGCGGGCCGAAGTTCTCCCGCGCCACCACATACGACCCGCCGGAGCGGGTGTAGGTCATGACGACTTGGCGGTACGACGCCGCCACCAAGACTAGGATGAGCAAGATGACGCCCGTGATGGGCAGCAGCAGCGCGAAGGCGGCCATCCCCGCCGCCGGCAGCAGCTCGATCATGATCTGCTCGGACCCGTACGCGGTCGACGAGATCGCGTCCGGCGACAACACTCCCAGCGCGACGGGGTTGGACAGTCGCTCGTGCTGAAGTTGGTTGTTGATCAACGGTTTTCCGAGGAAACCGCGCTTGCAGACGTCGGAGAACGAGGACCATTCATGGCGCCCGTCAGCCAAAGACGTTGTCACGGAGCACTTTCCTCCCGCGGTAGAAGTCACGACCGTCGCAGCCTAGCGGCTCCATGCTCGGTCCGCCTGCCCGTCGACACAACGCGAAAGCGCCACTGGGTATAAGATCCACAGACAATTGGCAGCAAACTTGTCAGCACATCCCCAGTTTGTTATTCGGCAGTAACACAAAACCGCATTTTGTTAACAAGAGGTGCGGTTTTTTCCAGGTATCAGTCGCAACCCTCACAGTTTTTCGACAGGTTCTGTGAGATCGACCACTCGGCTGCGCATCGGCTCTCACAATCAGCACAAGTTGCTGTGAGACACCGGCCGGGGAGCTGAAATGCGTTGCCCGGCAATGCGTTAAGTACCAAACCGGGCCGCTACCGGACGTGGTTGCTACAAGCACAGTTGGACAAACGTCGGCCGAATTCGGCTCAGGCGGATTCACCGGCTGTTAATATCGTCAAAACCCCAAATGCCGGGGCGGCAATTCGACCGTCGCCCCGACCAGGTGAACGCCTTCGCCCCGAACGAGACCCGAGGATGCCGTGAGATCGGTTCCCTTCGCCGAGGCAGAGGCGTACCTGCAATTGTCCGCGAAGGGATCCTCTCTCATGAGTCAGCGAGTCATTGTCAGCGGTGACGATGCGCTGGCCATGACGGTCATCGAGGAGCTGCGCAGAGCCGGCGCCAGCGTGGCCCGGGTCCTGGGCAGCGACCTGGCCGGAGCCAGGGTGAAGACCGAGCTGGAACGCGCCGGCATCGCGCAAGCGGTCGCGGTGGTGTGCGCCGGTGACGACGACGCCACCAACCTGGAGATCGCATTGCTGGCCCGCAAGGCCAACCCGGACATTCGGATCGTGGCGCGGGTCGCCAATGATGTGCTGCGCGAGGCGATCTCCGTCGACGACGGACCCAGCGCGATCTTCGACGTCGCCAACCTCGCCGGACAGGGTGTCGTCGAGGCGTGCTTGGCGCGCACCACGCACCCCTTCGAGGCCGCGGGCCTCGACTTCGTCATGTTCGGCACCGAGGCGCCCCGAGACGCCAGCCTGCGCGACATCTACGGCGACCTGGCGCCGGTGGCCGTCGTGCACGGCCCCAACTCGGCCGCCCCCGGTCAGGTCATCCCCTGCCCGGGAAGGGATTACGTCGTCGCCGCAGGTGACTGGACGGCGATGATCGGCACCGTCGAGGAGGCGGCCTCGTGCGGCTTTCGCGCGCCGCGGGCCGCCCGGATACGCACGCGGCGGCCCCGGCTCCGCCGGGCGCTCGACGCGGCGCGGACGTTGCCGCAGGAACTCAACCCCGCGTTCTTCCCGTTGATCGTCGCGCTGATCGCATTGGTCATCGGCTCAACGACGTTGCTGCACTTCGCGTATGGCCACCCGGGCATGTCGTGGGTGGACGCCTTTTACTTCACCAACGAGACAATCACTACCACCGGTTACGGCGACTTCAGCTTCGCCAGCCAGCCCACCTGGCTGCGGATCTACGCGGCCGTGCTGATGCTGGCCGGGGTGACGACCACAGCCTTGCTGGTCGCGTTCATCGCCGATGTGCTGCTCTCGCGCCGCTTTGTCTGGTCGTACGGACGGCCGCGGGCGCGCCACCTGCGCAACCACATCATCGTGGTCGGGCTGAGCGCGTTGGGAATTCGCGTGGTCACGGACCTCACGCTGGCCGGATACGACGTCGCCGTCATCGAGCGCGACCAAGGCAACCGGTTCCTGCCGAACACGTCGACGCTCGACGTCCCGGTGATCTTTGGGGACGCCACCCTGCGCCAGACGCTGGAGGCCGCCCGCGTGGACACCGCGCGGGCGGTCGCGGTCCTCACGCGCGACGACATGATCAACATCGAGACCGGGATCGTGGTGCGCGAGATGCTGGCCTCCCGGCTCGAGTCGACCGGCGACCGGTGGGCGAAAATGCCGCTGGTGCTGCGGGTGTACGACCACGAGCTGGGCGCCGCGGTGGCGCAGCGGTTCGGGTTCGAAAACGTCCGCTCCACCGTCGAGTTGGCCGCACCGCGCTTCGTCGGCGCGGCACTGGGCCTGCAGGTGCTGGGCACGTTCTCGGTGGGCAACCGGTCCTTCCTGGTCGGCGGGATGCACGTGCAGGCCGGCAGCGAACTCGACGGGCTGCAGATGTTCGAGCTGTCCACCCACACCCGCGTCATCGCGATCACCCGGGAGGACGCCCCGGTGCTGCTGCACCCGCGCCGCGACGCCCGGCTCACCGCCGGTGACACCGTGTACCTGGTCGGCCCGTACCGAGAGTTGTTGGCCACCTTGCGCAAGGGTCAGCACTTCCAGCCTCAGCCCGCCACCGACGACGAAGCAACGGACCAACAAATGAACCTCAGGCTGATCACGTGAGCGGTCAACCGTGAGGTTCTCGATGCAACCAGAACCAAGCTCGTTGTAAGGCGTTGGGGCGCAACGCGTCCTGACGCAGACCGGTCACAGATGCGGCCGCGACCCAGTCGCAGCCGCGCAGCAGACACCGAGAGGGAAGCCCATGCTCGCTGCCCCAGTGCAGATCGAGACACCGGACGCCCGCAGCTCCTCGCGGGGCGCCGTCGACTCGTACCCGGCCCCGAGCCGCCACGCCGTTGTCCGCGGGCGGCCGTCGATCGTCGGATAAGGCGTGCCGGCAGTGGATTTCGCGACGCTTCCGCCCGAGGTCAACTCCGGTCTCATGTACGCGGGCCCGGGTTTGGGTCCCATGCTCGCCGCCTCGGAGGCGTGGGACACGCTGGCCGCCGAACTGTATTCGGCGGCCAACAGCTACGCCGCGGTGGTGACGGGCCTGACGTCCGGCGCGTGGCTGGGCCCGTCGGCGGTATCGATGACCGCCGCCGCGAGCTCGTACGTCGCGTGGCTGAGCCGCACCGCCGGCCAGGCCGAGGAGACGGCCGGCCAGGCCCGGGTCGCCGCCGGCGCCTACGAGGCGGCCTTCGCGGCGACGGTGCCGCCGGAGGAGGTGGCGGCCAACCGCACGCAGCTGGCGACGCTGGTGGCCACGAACGTGTTGGGGCAGAACACCGCCGCGATCGCGGCCACCGAGGCCGAATACGGCGAGATGTGGGCCCAGGACGCCGTCGCGATGTATGGCTACTCGGCGACCGCCGCGTCGGCCACCCAGATGACGCCGTTCACCAGCCCGCAGCAGAACACCAACGCGGGAGGCGTGGGGGCCCAGCAGAGCGCCATCACCCAAGCCGGCGCGACGTCGGCCGGTCAGGTGCAGAGCGCGGTGTCCAACGCCGCGGTGCAACCGGCGTCCAACGCGACGTCCCTGGGTGGCCTCTTCAATTCCGACGTCTTTGACGGGCTCACACCGCTGGATCTCCTGGACCTGGGCGCCGACGCGGTGGCCTTCGGCATCGATGCGCCGATATCGCCGTTGGCCGTCATCTCGCTGCCCATCGACCTGGTCGGAGCGCAGACCGGTCTGCACACCGACGACATCATCAGCGGCTGGGCGGACGCGGGGGTCACACCCAAAATGGCGGCCGACGTGCCGGGCCCGGTCCCGGCGTCGGCCCCCAGCGTGGCGCAGAGCATGACGACGGCCGGTGTGGGCGAGGCGAATTCCGTTGGCGCGCTGTCTGTCCCGCCCACCTGGACGGCCGCGACCCCCGCGGTGCGCCCGATCGCCCTGACCCTGCCGGCGTTCAGCCTCGGCGAACAGGCGGCGGCGGCGGCCCCCAGCACCGGGGTCGGCGAACTCGCGCTATCCAGCCTGGCCGGACGCACGGTGGCCGACACCTTCCGCCAGCGCGAGCGGGTGCCCGCCGCCGCGGCCGCGCCGGCCAAGGACGCCGCGCCCGCACCGGAGGGCGACGAGGACTCCGGCGCGCGCACCGTCGTGACGGGAATCGCCGCGGAGATCCGCGACATGGGCCGGTTGCGCGACGAAGGCCTGATCACCGACGAGGAATTCCTCGAGCAGAAGAACCGTCTGCTCGGGCGGTGACCCGCGTCGCGCCTTCGCGGGCGGGTTTGGCGGGCTGCCAAAACGGTAAGATTTCGGTCAGGGAAGCGGCCCTGATACCTACCGGAAGCCCGACCTGCATCGTCATCGGTGTCGTCGCATGGTTTGCCTCCCGGCTCACATGTGGACAGGTTCTTCACACGCCACGAACATTAGGCGCGGTAGACGTAATCGAAGGGTGACGGAGTGAAGATTCCGGGCGTGGCCAGCGTCGTCGCTGGAGTGGCCGGTGGGGCAGCTCAGGTCGTGCGGGCGGGGGTGTCTACCGCGGCCGGGGCGGCCGGCGCCCTGCAGACGCTGACCAGCCCCGTCGCGGAACTCGCCGGCCCGGTGGTGCAGACCGTCGCACAGACGACCGGCCGGGCGATCGGCCTGGGCGGCGCGACCGACGGGTCGATCGCTCCCGTCACCCCGCCGGTGCGCTGGCAAAGTGGCCGGCGCGTCCATTTGGACCTGGACCCGTTGTTGCCGTTCCCGCGCTGGCACGAATACTCGGCCGTCGTCGAGGAACCGGTCCGGCGCATCCCGGGGGTCGCGAAGGCACACGTCGAGGGCTCCCTCGGCCGGCTCGTCGTCGAGCTCAGCGAGGACGCGGACCCGGGGGACGTCCTGGACGAGGTGCGCGACGCGGTGACCACCGTGGCCGCCGACATCGGGACCCCGCGACCCGAATCGGGGCCGGCGTCGGCGCCCTTCGCCGATCCCGGCAACCCGCTGGCCGTGCTCGTGCCGCTGACCGCCGCGGCCATGGACCTAGTCGCGATGAGCGTCGCCGTCACGGGTCTGGTCACCCGCCTGCCCGCCGCACCGAAGACCACCCGCGCCGCGGCCGCGCTCATCAACCACCAGCCGCGCATGGTGGCGATCCTGGAATCCCGGCTCGGCCGGGTCGGCGCCGACATCGCGCTCAGCGCCACGACCGCCGCGGCCAACGGGCTGACCCAGGCGTTCGGCACGCCGCTGCTCGACATGGTGCAGCGAAGCCTGCAGGTCTCCGAGGCCGTGGCGCACCGGCGGGTGTGGCGCGACCGGGAACCCGCGCTGGCCACGCCGGACCGGCCCCAGGCGCCGGTGGTGCCCGTCATCTCCTCGGCCGGAACCCGCGAGCACGAACCGCGGCACAGCTGGGCCGCCGCCGCGGCGGGCGAGGCGTCGCACGTGGTGGTCAGCGGCGCCATCGACGTCGCGATCGACTCCGCGAAGGGCTCGATGGCCGGTCCGGTGGAAAGCTACGTCGACTCGGCGGCCAACGGCTCGCTGATCGCCGCGGCCAGCGCGTTGGTGGCCGGCGGCGGCACCGAAGACGCGGCCGGCGCAATCCTGGCCGGGGTGCCGCGGGCCGCACACATGGGCCGGCAGGCGTTCGCGGCGGTGCTGGGTCGCGGCCTGGCCAACGACGGGCAACTGGTCCTCGACCCCGGCGCGCTGCGCCGGCTGGACCGGGTGAAGGTCGTCGTGATCGACGGCGCCGCGCTGCGCGGCGATCACCGCGCCGTGCTGCGCGTCCACGGCGAGGCGCCCGGCTGGGACGACGACCGCGTCTATGAGGTGGTCGACGCGCTGTTGCACGGCGAACAGGCGCCCGAGCCGGACCCCGACGAGCTGCCCGCGACCGGGGCGCGGCTCAAATGGCTTCCCTCGCAAGGGCCGTCGGCGACGCCGGCCCAGGGCCTGGAACGCGCCGACCTGATCGTGGACGGCGAGCGGGTGGGCAGCGTCGACGTCGGCTGGGAGGTCGACCCCTACGCCATTCCGCTGTTCCAGACCGCGAACCGGACGGGCGCGCGGGTGGTGCTGCGCCACGTCGCCGGCACCGAGGACCTCAGCGCGAGCGTCGCGGCGACGCATCCGCCGGGCACGCCGCTGCTCAACGTGGTGCGCGAGCTGCGTGCCGACCGCGGACCGGTGCTGCTGATCACCGCGCTGCACCGGGACTTCGCCTCCACGGACACCCTGGCGGCGCTTGCCATCGCCGATGTCAGTGTGGCGCTTGACGATCCGCGCGCCGCGACGGCGTGGACGGCCGACATCATCACCGGCACCGACCTGGCCGACGCGGTGCGTATCCTCTCGGCGATCCCGGTGGCCCGGCAGGCCAGCGAATCGGCCGTGCACCTGGCGCAGGGCGGCACCACGCTGGCCGGCTTGCTGCTGGTCACCGGGGAGCAGCCGGCGTCGACCAATCCGGTGAGCTTCCGGCGCTGGCTCAACCCGGTCAACGCCGCCGCGGCCACCGCCCTGCTGGCGGGCTCCTTCTCGGCCACCCGGGTGCTGCGGCTGCCCGACCCCACCCCGCAACCGCTCACCGCGTGGCATGCCCTGGATCCGGAGATCGTCTACTCGCGGCTCGCGGGCGGGGCCAAGCCGCTGGCCGTCGACAGCGCCGGCCCGTCGTGGCGGCGGCGCCTCGACGACCTGTCCTACAGCCCGGCGCTGGCGCCGTTGCGCGGGCCCGTCAACAACCTGGTGCAGCTGGCCTCGGCCACCCGCGCCGAACTGTCCGATCCCCTGACGCCCATCCTGGCCGTCGGGGCGGCCGCGTCGGCGATCGTCGGCAGCAACGTCGACGCGCTGCTGGTCGCCGGCGTCATGACCGTCAACGCCATCACCGGCGGCGTGCAGCGCCTGCGGGCCGAAGCCGCGGCCGCCGAGTTGTTCGCCGAGCAGGACCAGCTGGTGCGCCGCGTCGTCGTTCCGGCCGTCGCGACCACCCGGCGCCGGCTCGAGGCGGCCCAGCGCGCCACCCGCACCGCCACGGTGTCCGCGAAATCGCTGCGGCCGGGCGACGTGATCGACTTGGCGGCGCCCGAAGTGGTGCCGGCCGACGCCCGCCTGCTGGTCGCCGAGGACCTCGAGGTCGACGAGTCCCTGCTCACCGGCGAATCGCTGCCGGTGGACAAGCAGGTGGATCCCGTCGCCGTCAACGACCCGGACCGCGCCAGCATGTTGTTCGAGGGCAGCACGATCGTCGCCGGGCGGGCCCGGGCCATCGTGGTGGCCACCGGCGTCGGCACCGCCGCGCACCGCGCGATCTCCGCGGTCGCGGACGTCGAGACGGCGGCCGGCGTCCAGGCCCGCCTGCGTGAGCTGACCAGCAAGGTGCTCCCGCTGACCCTGGCCGGCGGCGCCACGGTGTCGGTGCTGGCGCTGCTGCGGCGGGCGCCGCTGCGCCAAGCCGTGGCCGACGGCGTGGCGATCGCGGTGGCCGCGGTCCCCGAGGGGCTGCCGCTGGTGGCCACCCTGTCGCAGCTCTCCGCGGCGCAGCGGTTGACGGCGCGCGGCGCCCTGGTCCGCGCGCCGCGGACCATCGAGGCGCTGGGGCGGGTCGACACCGTGTGCTTCGACAAGACCGGCACGCTCACCGAGAACCGGCTGCGCCTGGTGTGCGCGGTGCCGGTCGGCGTGGACCCGCACGACCCGTTCCCCGAGCTGACCTCCCCCGAGGCCGGCGCGCTGGTCCGGGCCGCGGCCCGCGCGTCGACGCAGCCGCAGGAGGGTCAGGGGCACGCGCACGCCACCGACGAGGCCATCGTCACGGCCGCGGCGTCGCTCAACGGGCACCGCGACGGAGACTGGACGATGCTCGCCGAAGTCCCGTTCGAGTCCAGTCGCGGCTTCGCCGCGGCGATCGGCACGTCGGATAACGGCGAGTCGGGGCCGGCCGCGCCGGTGCTGATCCTCAAGGGTGCCCCCGAGGTCATCCTGCCGCGCTGCCGCTTCGCCGATCCCGAAGCCGACCAGCGCCAGGCGGAGGCGGTGGTGCACGGCCTCGCCGAGCAGGGCCTGCGGGTGCTGGCGGTGGCGCAGCGCGGCTGGGAGCGGGAGGTGACCGACGAAGGCACCGACGCCGACGCCGTGGACGCCGCCGCCCACGACCTCGAGCTGCTCGGCTACGTCGGTCTGGCCGACACCGCGCGCGCGTCGGCCCGCCCGCTGATCGAGGCGCTGGTGGACGCCCACCGCGACGTCGTGTTGATCACCGGCGATCACCCGGTCACCGCCCGCGCGATCGCCCGCCAGCTGGGCCTGCCGGCGGACGTGCGCGTGGTGACCGGGGCCGAACTCACCGGCCTGGACGAGGACGCCTCCGCCAAGTTCGTCGCCGACGTGCAGGTGTTCGCCCGGGTCAGCCCCGAACAGAAGGTGCAGATCGTCGCCGCCTTGCAGCGCAGCGGCCGGGTGACGGCGATGGTCGGCGACGGTGCCAACGACGCCGCCGCCATTCGCATGGCGGACGTCGGCATCGGGGTGAGCGGGCGCGGCTCGTCGGCCGCCCGGGGCGCCGCCGACATCGTGCTGACCGACTCCGACCTCGGCGTGCTGCTCGACGCCCTGGTCGAGGGCCGCAGCATGTGGGCCGGCGTGCGCGACGCGGTCACCATCCTGGTCGGCGGCAACGTCGGCGAGGTGCTGTTCACGATCATCGGCACGGCGTTCGGGCAGGGCCGCGCGCCGATCGGCACCCGCCAGCTGCTGCTGGTGAACCTGCTCACCGACATGTTCCCCGCGCTGGCCGTCGCGGTGACCTCGCAATACGTCGAACCCGACGTGGCGGACTACGACTCCCCCGAGGCCGCCGAGGCGGCTCGGCGCGCACACCAGCAGGTGGTGCTCACCGGTCCCACGCCGTCCCTCGACGCCCCGCTGATGCGCCAGATCATCACCCGCGGCGCCGTCACCTCCGCCGGCGCGACCGCGGCGTGGGCCATCGGGCGCTACACGCCGGGCACCGAACGCCGCACCTCGACGATGGGCCTGACCGCCCTGGTCACCACGCAGCTGGCGCAGACGCTGCTGACGCGGCGCCACAGCCCGCTGGTGGTGGCGACCGCCCTGGGCAGCGCGGGTGTCCTGGTAGGCATCATCCAGACCCCGGTGATCAGCCAGTTCTTCGGCTGCACCCCGCTGGGTCCGGTCGCCTGGACCGGCGTGCTGGGGTCCACCGCGGGCGCCACCGCGATCTCGGTGCTGGCGCCGAACTGGCTCGCCCGCCAGGTGGCCGCCCTGGAACCCGGCCGGGGCGAGACCCCCGCACCGGGCTAACCGGACAGCGCCTGCCGCACCACCTTGCCGGTGGCGGTGCGCGGGATGCTGGCGACGATGTGGATGTCGCGGGGCTGCTCGAACCGGGACACCCTGCCCAGCAGGTACTCCCGCAACCCCGGCGGGTCGATCTCGCTGCCGGGCTGCAACGCGACGTAGGCCGCCAGGCGCTGGCCGAACCGCTCGTCGGGCACGCCGACGACGGCGTTGTCGGCGACGGCGGGGTGCTGGGCCAGGGCGTTCTCGACGGCCCGCGGGTATACGTTCTCGCCGCCGGAGATGATCATGTCGTCCTCGCGCCCGACGATGAACAGCCGGCCCGCGTTGTCGAGGTAGCCCATGTCCCCGGTGCTCGTCATGCCCTCGACCACGGCCTTGGCGCCGCCCCCGGTGTACCCCTTGCTCGCCAGCCCACCGCCCACGAAGATCCGGCCGATGACGCGGGGGCCGACGGCCCGGTCGGCGCGGTCGAAGATCCGCACGGGGCAGCCGGCCACCGGCCGCCCGACGGTCTCGGGCGCCTCGCGCAGGTCCGCCGGCGTCGCCAGGGCGCCGATGCCGACCTCGGTCGAGCCGTAGCCGTTGTAGAGCACCTCCCCGTAGGCGTCCATGAACCGCTGGCCCAGCGTGGGGTCGAGCCGGTCACCGCTGGAAAGCACCACCCGCAGGTGGGGCACCGGGTTGCGGGCGCGCACCCGCTCGGGCAGCTCGAGGATGCGGGCCAGCACCACCGGGACGGCGGTGAAGGCGTCGGCCCGCTGCAGCGACGCCTGCGCCAGCGCAGCCTCGGCGTCGAAGCGGCGCTGGGTCAGCACCGTGCCGCCGAGGGCCACGGTCAGCATCACCATGCCGAGCCCCAGCCCGTGAAACATCGGCATCGCCACCGAGACGCGTGAGCCGGTGTGCAGCCGGGTGCGCGCCAGGATGGTGACCCAGACGCCCACCGCGGAGCGCAGCTCCGGGTCGCGGGGCACGCCCTTGGGGGTGCCGGTGGTGCCGGACGTCAACAGGACGATCCGCCCGGGCGCGGCGACGCGCGGCCGGGCGGCGCGGTCCAGTAGAACCGTCGCCGGGTCGACGACGTCGATCGCCGGGTCGGCGGCGCGGATGTGCTCGGCGAATTCCGCGTCGGCGACCACGGTGCCGATGCCGTGGCCGCGCAGCGCGGCCGCCAGGGCGTCGGCGCGGAACTCGGTGTTGACGGGGACGACGTCGGCGCCGACGAGCGCCGCGGCGAAGACTCCCGCGACGAAACCGCGCCCGTTGCGGCACAGCACCCCGACGGCCCGGCCGGGCCCGACGCCGGGCAGGCGGGAGGCGACCGACTCGATGAGCAGCTGCAGCTCGCGGTAGCTCAGGGCGCCGTCGTCGTCGACGATCGCGGCCCGGTCGGGCCACCGGGCCGCGGCGACCGCTAGCAGCGTGTACGGGTTGGTGCCGCCGCGGCGCGCGGCGCGCAGCAACCGGATCGTGGCCGCCGGCGACGGCGGCGTCAGCAGTCCGGAGCGCACGAGCGCACGGGCCGCGGTCGGCAGCACCGCGGTACCGGTCATCGGCCGCGCTCCGCGTCGCCGACCGCGCGCCGGTACCACAGCCGCGCAGCCACCTCGGCCGGGCCCGCCAGCACCACGCAAGCCAGCTCGGCCGGCAGCAGCCACGGCGGCTCGCTGGTGCGCGGCCGGTCGATGAGCGCCTTGGCGATCACGTCGGCGGCCTCCTCCGCCGACAGGCTCGGCAGCCTGCCGAGGACGGGCGTTGGGGCGATCATCGGGGTGCGCACGAGCGCGAAGTAGACCGACGTCACGGCGACCCCGTCGGCGTGCAACTCCGGGGCCACGCTGCGCAGCCACCGGTCGAACGCCCCCTTGGACGCCTGGTAGGCGCCCCATTGCGGGCCCGGCGCCACGCGCACGCCCACGCTCGACACGTTGACGATGTGGCCGCCGCCGTTGTCTCGCATGGCGGGTAACAGGCCCAGCAGCAACCACACCGGCCCCAGGTAGTTGACGTCGATGGTGCGCTGGAAATCGTGCGGCCGGTCGTACTGCTGATGCAGCGAGCGGCGCAGCGACTTGCCCGCGTTGCTCACCACGACGTCGAGCGCGCCGTGCCGCTCGGTGATCCGCTTGGCCAGCGTGGCGACGGCCGACTCGTCGGCCAGGTCGGTCGGGTAGGCCGTCGCGCGGCCGCCGCCGGCGTTGATGGCTGCCGCGACGTCGCACAACTTGTCCTCGGTGCGGGCGACCAGCAGCACGTGGGCGCCCGCGGCCGCCAGGCTACGGGCCGTAGCCTCGCCGATGCCGGACGACGCGCCCGTGACCAGGGCCGTCTTGCCGGAGACGGCGATGCGCAACCGGTCCGGGTCCGAGATCCGCGCCGGGTTGGCGACGAGGTTCACCGCCCGGACGAGCGCCGCGCCGAGAGGTTGAGCTAGTGCGTTCACTGGGCCGCCGCATTCACTCGAGAGGGGTTGCCGAGGGCGGCTTCTGCTTCACCGCGGGCTCGGCTCGTAAACCACAGCAAGCAGACCACACCGCCGCGGCCCGCCGCTCTCCGGCCCGGCCGCCGCTTGTCGGCCTTTGGGGTTCGGCGCGCAGGCCCAGGTCAGCGGGCACTACCGGCGGCCGTGAGAGCAGCGTGAGAGGAGTTTGTGAACGCCGCGTAATTTCTTCGACCGCCCGGTTTAGGTGGGGGCGGCGGTGGGCACAAGTTGCGGCATGATCGCACGTCAAATAACGCGTTTCGTTGGCTCCGCCGCGGTGGCGGCGTCGGGTGTCGGCGCCTCGCTGCTCGCCGGCTCGTTGCTTCCCTCCGCCGCGGCGCAGTGCCCCGACGTTCAGGTCGTCTACGCCCGCGGCACCGGTGAGGCGCCGGGCGTCGGCCCCACCGGGCAGGCTTTCGTCGATGCGTTGCACCAACGCGTCGGCAACAAGTCGTTCGACGTGTATCCGGTCAACTACCCCGCCAGCGACCAGTGGGCCACCGGCATCGACGGCGTCCGCGACGCGGGTGCGCACGTGGTGTCGATGGCGCACGACTGCCCCAACACCAAGATGGTGCTCAGCGGCTACTCGCAGGGGGCGGCCGTGATGGGCTTCGTCACCTCGGCCGCCGTGCCCGACGGGATCGACCCCACCACCGTGCCCAAGCCGTTGGACCCGGCGATCGCCGACCACGTGTCCTCGGTGGTGTTGTTCGGCACGCCCAACACCCGGGCGATGAACTTCCTCAACGAGCCGCCGGTCGTCATCGGCCCGCTGTACCAGGCGAAGACGCTCAAGGTGTGCGCCACCGACGACCCGGTGTGCTCCGACGGGCTCAACTTCTCCGCGCACAACACCTACGCCGACGACGGCTCGATGATCGACAAGGGCGTGGACTTCGCGGCCAGCCGCCTCGGTGTGGGCGGCCCGCCGCCCGCGGCGACGGCGGTCGGCTCCACCGGTGGTGGCTTCGGCAGCTGAGCTGACTACGCTCTCTGCGGGTAACGCTGCCCGCGGGACACCGCCGCCCGGCCGGCCGGCGGGTCAGATCGGAGCTGACGATGGCGAACGTTGAGCTGCTGACCTTCGACGAGATTCCTACC
This sequence comes from Mycobacterium sp. E2462, assembly GCF_001672685.1. Classification (NCBI taxonomy): domain Bacteria; kingdom Bacillati; phylum Actinomycetota; class Actinomycetes; order Mycobacteriales; family Mycobacteriaceae; genus Mycobacterium; species Mycobacterium sp. E2462. The sequence continues at coordinate 28,576 of NZ_LZKC01000321.1, read as the reverse complement.
GAGGTGTTCATGCGGTGGGATATCACCGAGCATCAGGTCAACCAGCACCTGCTGAGCGCCGAGCTCACCGGGACCCCGGCGATCGTGGCGGACCTGCTGACCTTCCCGCCCGGGTTCATCCACCACATGCACCGGCACCCGCACGCCGACATGATGGTGGTTCCGCTCAAGGGCAGCCTGCAGTTCACGGAGGACTTCGAACACACGCTGGACATGCGGGTGGGCCAGCTCCTCGTGGTGCCGCGCGGCAACTGGCACGAATTCCGCAACGTCAGCGGCGACACCACCCAGGTGTTGCACGTCTTCAGCGGCGTGGGCGCGGTGCAGGACATCGGTTACGAGCCGCATCCCGAGCAGTTTTCGACCATCCGGTGAGCGAGCACCCGCCGGCCCCGCTGGTCGTCAACCATCTGGGGCTCACCGTCCCGGACATTCACGCCGCGATCGACTGGTACGGCACGGTGTTCGGGTTTCGCTGCATCATGGGGCCGCGGGTGCTCGAGGCGGCGGGACACGGCGAGGCCGCGGCCGTGTTCGGTGGCCGGTTCCGCCGCGCCCTGCAGGCCCACCTGCTCACCGGCAACTCGGTGGGCATCGAGCTGTTCCAGTTCGTCGACCCGCCCACCGAACAGTCGCCGCCGCCCGGCGAGGCGGCGCCGTGGTTCCGCCACGGCCTGTGGCACCTCTGCCTCACCCATCCCGACGTGGCGGCCCTCATCGAGCGGGTGGTGCAGCACGGCGGGACGCTGCTGGCCGAGCCGTACGACTTCGTGCCGGGCCGGCCGTGGACGCTGGCGTACGCCGCGGACCCGTGGGGCACGGTGCTCGAGGTGATGAGTCACAGCTACGCCGAGGCATTCGGCAACTGGCCCCAGCCCGGTCAGCTGGTCCCGCCGACGCTGGTGCCCCCGCCGGACGCCGACGCGCCGCCTAGCGTTTGACCGAACCCCTCACGATGCCCTTGGTGCGCATCAACGCCTCGGCGAGGAACCCGTCGTGCGGGATGTCGGGCGCGGTGCGCCAGGTCGGGTGCGGGCCCCAGTACACGTTGCCGACGGTCGGTTCGGCGAGCAGGGCGTCGATCAGCGCCTCGTCGTTGGTGATCGCGGTGACGACCAGCGAGCGGCACAGCGCCGCGACGCCGGCGTGGCGTGACCAGGGGGCCACCCACACGCACGGAAAGGGCAGCTCCAGGTTGAGGCGGTCCACGTCCGGCTCCGCCAGCAGGTGCACGGCCGGGCGCAGCGCCGCGTAGCCGTCGCCGAGCTCGGCGACCACCTGGTCGGCGCCCAGCAGCGGCGTCGAACCGGCCGCCTTGCCCGCCAGATACGTCGCCAGCGACCGGGCGCTCTCGAGGGGCTGGGTGGGCAGTCGCGCGCGCTCGTCGGCGCTGGGCAACGGCTCGAGCACCGCCAGGCGCTCGGCGATGGCTGCGGCCAGCGGCCCGGGGTCGCCCTCGTAGAGCACGGCGGTGGCGTTGACGCAGGCCATGCCCCCGAGGTTGGCGATCGAGTCGACGATGACCTCGAGATGCTCGCGCCAGTCCTGCTCGGCGGTGATGAGGATCTTGGTGTGACCCGGACCGTTCACGAGGACCGACGGGTCGTCGGCGTACTTGTCCACCACGTCTTGCCCGCCGTAGACCATCGCGATGTCGGCGGACCGGATCAGCTCGTCGGCACCGGCGTACTCGGTCGGCAGGTAGAGCGCGTCCTCGGCGCGGAACCCGGCCTGCCGCAGCGCCTGCACGAGGCGGTGAGCGGTCAGCGGTTCACGCCGCGACGGCCGCACCGCCACCCGGTACCCCAGCGCCAGCGCCTGGGGCCACAGGCCGTGCACGCCCGGGCCGTTGCCCGCCGCGTGGACGGCGAACACCTCACCGCGCCGCACCCAGGCCGCGCGCTCGCGGCCCTGCCGCCAATCGAGCTGAGCCCCGACCGGCCGCGCGGGCTGCACCGCGTCGAAGGCGTGCGCCACCGAGTCCGCGACGCCGCACGCCCCGGCCCGGGTGATCGCGATCGGCAGCCCGGCGATGTCGCTGGCCAGCGCGACGTAGTCGTCGAAGTCCAGCCCGGCGATCACCTGCGAGGCGAAGGCGTCGGCGGCGCCCGCCAGGGCCGCCGCGCGGTGCGCCACCGGCAGCGGCGCGACCTTGCGCTGCGCCGCGAGTGCCCGCGAAATGTAGAGCGGCGGAACGATGCTGAGCTCGGCGACCGCCTCGCCCGCGGTGCTGGTGATCACCGCCCGGTTGCGGGTCCGGTATTGCCCCGCGGGGCCGAGGGCGTCGATCGAGAGCGCGGCGGTCGCCGCGGCGGGTCGATCGGTCATCTCAGTAGACGCCCTCGATGACGGCTTCGCCCTCGAAGGTGGCGACCGGGCGCACCTCGCTGACCGAGTCGCTGAGTTGGCCCGCCGGGCCCGGCATCCTGATCGCCAGGTCACGCTCGAGGTTGTTCGGGATGAACATGCCCTTGCTGACGTGATTCATCACCACCTGGCCCACCTGCCCGTACGGAACCCGCTCGCCGGAGTCGGGTTCGACCACCCAGAACACCACGTACGGGGTGCGCGGGTCGAACACGAAGGCGTCGTCCAGGGCGCGCGTGACCGCCTGGGAGAGCACCATCGTGCTGCCGAACGCCATGGTGATGGTGGTCGCCGGGAAGATGTCGCGCAGCAGGTCCAGGGTGTCGGCGTCGACGTGCGCGCCGCTGAGCAGCAGGTAGCGGATCTTGTCGTTGACCAGGTCGACGAGCCGGTCGTCGCGGGCGATGGCCTCCAGCAGCGGCGGGGTGGCGTGCAGGTTGGCGACGTCCTGCGTCTGCAGGACGAAGGCGGCCTGCTCGACCACGTGGTCGACGTAGGCCGCCACCTCGGTCGCCGCCTGACGGGCGGCGAGCTTCTTGACCCAGCGGGGATCGATGTCGATCGCGTGGAACACCGAACCCAGCCGCTCCGCTACCCGCCGGGAGAAGTACCCGACACCGTGCGGGCCACTGGGCATCAGGCACAGGAAGCCCCGGCCGCGCACGAAGCCGCCCGAGGCGAAATCCTCGGTCTGCCAATCGATCACCTGCGTGACCCAATCGGGGAGCTGCACGGTGCGTTTCGGCGCGCCGGTGGTGCCGCCGGATTCGAAGATCTGCGGTACCGGAGGCGGTGACCCGTATCCGCGCGGAATCAGGTCCTCGACCTTGGCGCCGCGCAGCTCGCCGAGCAGGTTGGGAAACAACCGCAGGTCCGCGTAGCTGCGGACGTCGGTGCGCGGGTCGAAATCCAGCGTCCGGGCGGTCCGCAGCCAGAAGGGCGACCCGGTGTCCTCGCCGAAGTGCCAGGCGATGGCCGCGCGCAGGTAGGCGTCGGGGTCGTCGACGGGCGCCGCCCTCGGCACGTCGAGCACGGAGAAGTCGATGTCGGCCATAGCTTCGATCCTGTCGCATCACCGACGGTGACGCCAACGACCGTGCCGACGCCGGCGACGCCGGATTCGCCTACTTCACAAGGTGTTTCACTGCCGTGCACGCGGCGTTCAGCACCCTCCGCCCGCCGGTCGGTGCCTACCGCCCGGCGGTGACCGCCTCGTTGAACCGCGGATAGATGTCGTCGAACGTGCCGTCGCGCTCGGCGTAGCGGAACGCCTTGACGCGCTCGACCACGATCTCGTCGGCCTGCGGGTTGGCCTGCAGCAGCGCGATGGTCTCGTCGATGTAGTCCTGCAGCGGCATGGCCTTCGGGTCGAATCCCCGGTCGCCCTGCAGGCCGGTCTGCACCTGGGGCGGGATCAGCTCGATCACCTGGACCGCGGTCCCGCGCAGCTGGAACCGCAGCGACTGGGTGTAGGAGTGCAGCGCCGCCTTGGTGGCGCAGTAGGTCGGCGTCAGGGCGCTGGGCATGAACCCCAGCCCGGAGGTGACGTTGAGGATCGCGGCGTGGCGCCGTCGCTGCAACGCCGGCAGCAGGGCGCAGATCAGCCGCAGCGGGCCGAGCAGGTTGATGGCCACGGTCTGCTCGGCCAGGCCGACGGTGCTGCCGGTGAGGTCCTCGACCCGCTGGATCCCGGCGTTGTTCACCAGGACGTTCAGCTCGAGGTGGCGGTCGGTGAGCTCGGTGGCGAACCGTCGGATGTCGGCGGGATCGCCCTGGTCCAGGGTCAGGTACTGCATGCCGGGGTTGGCCGCGGCGACCTCCCGCAGCGGCTCGCGGCGCCGGCCTGCGATCACCACCTCGTTGCCCAGCCGGTGGAACGCCTCGGCCAGGCCGCGGCCGATTCCGGTGCCGCCACCGGTGACCAGCACAGTGTTGCCCGTCATCTGCATCGCCGGTGTCCTCTCGTGGTTGGGCCGCGCCGTCGTAGCCGCGCCGTCGTAGCGGATGCCCGCTGGGCGACCCGGGTAACCACACCGGCCTGCGCGCGCCCGCCGGTGGCGGCGGCCGTTACGGCGCGCGGTTGAACCGGCGGCGCGGATCGACGCCCGCGCGCACGAACGCGTCGGCCGCCCACGGCGTGTAGACCAGGCGCAATGGCAGCCGGTTGACGACGGGATTGAGTGCCCGCATGACGGCGGCGAAACGCTGAAATCGCTTCTCCCGCTTGCCGTCCCACGGTAGCTGGCAGACCTCGCGCATCTGCGGCGGCAGGGTGCCGACCAGGACCAGCCGGGTGTAGGCGTTCAGCGGGGCCGACAGCACGGCCCACACCGGCCGGGGCAGCCACCGCGGGCCCGGAATCCCTTTGCGGATGTAGCCGGTGCCGTACAGCACGGTCTTGTGGGGAACGAACCGCTCGAGCATCTCGTCCCAGTACTCGAGGAACTCGTCGTAGGTCTGCGGCTGCCCGCGGTCGCTGACCCCGTAGAGGCGGTACCACACCTTGCCCTCGTCGAAAATCTGCTCCTTCTCGGCGCGCGAGAGCCGCCGGATGAACGTGTCGACGTTGTAGATGACCTGGTCGACGAAGGAGGCGTGCGCCCAGTAGAACAATTCGGGGTTCAGCGCGTGGTAGCGCGATCCGTCGCTGATGGTGCCCTTGATCGTCGTGTGGAAGTCGCGGACCTTGCGGCCCCATTCGTGGGGCGCGTCGGAGTACACGGTCTTCATCAGGGGCGGCGCCGTGCGCCTGGCCCGGCCCAGCGTGTCGCTGAACACCACGGAGTGGTCGAGCACCCCCTGCGCGAGTTGCTCGATGCAGTTCTCCACCCCGGCGGTGCGCTGGAAACCGAACAGTTGAGTCCTGTTGTCGCCGTAGAACTTCCAGATCAACGAGTCGGGTCCCAGCCGCGGCGCGGCCGCCGGCTCGCCAGCCGGGTGGTCGATCGGCATCGGGACCGCCTCGCGCACACCGCTGTCGAAACGCGCGCCGGCGCCGCGGCGCCGGTCCTGCGGGGCGTCCATACCCACCTCCTGACGGCCTGCGCCGAATCAATGACACAAAAGAGTATCTTTGTTTCAAGCTAGCATTGGCGCGTCCCCGAGGAGGCTTCCCCCCGTGCAGAACCGCGTGCTCGACGGCACGGAGCCGCTCACCGATCTCGACCGGACCATCCTGGACACCGCCCGCGTGGTGTTCGAGACGTACGGCGTGCGTCGCGCCAACATCGAGGACGTCGCGGCCCGCGCCGGGGTCAGCCGCAGCACGGTTTACCGGCGCTTCCCCACCAAGGACGCGCTGTTCGCGCAGGTGATCCGCCGGGAGGCGGCGGCGTTCTTCCGCACGCTCGACGACGCGACCGCCGGCTGCGACCCCCGCCAGGCCGTCGTCGAGGCGTTCGCGCTCGGCGTGCGGCTGGTCGGTGATTCTCCGCTGTATTCGCGCCTCGCCGACAGCGAGCCAGAGGTATTCGGCCTGTTCTCCCGCTCGCACGTCTTCCCGATCCGCCAGTTCGCCGACGGCATCGCCCACACGCTGCGGCGCTGCGGAGCCCGCAACCCCGGGCCGGACCTGGACAACATCGCCGACGTCCTGCTGCGGGTCGCCCTGGGCATCATCGTGTTTCCCACCGACCGGCTCGACATCGCCGACCCGGTCGCCGTCCGCGACTACGCCGCCCGCTACCTGGTCCCCATCATCGAGCGCTAGTTTGCTGCCGGCTGTCGGGGGCCTGCACTAGCCTGGGACCCGTGGCTGGGAGTTCTGCGGCGCCGCGGACCCGGTATGCCAGTTGCGGCGAGATCGACATCGCCTACCAGGTCTTCGGCGATGGCCCGATCGACCTGCTGGTGCTGCCGGGCCCGTTGATCCCGATCGACTGCGTGGACCTCGAGCCCTCGATGTACCGCTTTCACCGCCGGCTGGCCGCGTTCTCCCGGGTGATCCGGTTCGACCAGCGCGGCATCGGCCTTTCCTCGCGGGTGTCGTCGCTGGACATGCTCGGCCCGGAATCCTGGGCGAACGACGCCATCGCGGTGATGAACGCGGTCGGTTGTGAGCGCGCGACCGTGTTCGCTCCGGGCTTCACGACGCTGGCCGCCGTCGTGCTGGCAACCGACCACGCCGACCGGGTGACCAGCCTGGTGATCGCCAACGGTGCCGCGCGCACGCTGCGCGGTCCCGACTACCCGATCGGTTCCGAACTCGAGGCCGCCGATCGGTTCACCTCGATCGGCATGGAGCCGGACGCCGTCGAGCAGGGCTTTGACATGCTCGGCATCATCGCGCCGTCCGTGGCCGCCGACGCCGCGTTCCGCTCCTGGTGGGACATGGCCGGGAACCGGGCCGCGTCGCCGAGCATGGCCCGCGCCTTCATCAACAAGGTCCGCGAGGGCGACGTCCGCGACCGGCTCGCACGGATCACCGTCCCGACGCTGATCCTGCATCGCGACAACCCGGCGTTCAGCCCCGTCGAACACGCGCACTACCTCGCCGAGCACATCGCCGGGTCCCGGCTCGTCGAATTGCCGGGTGCCGACGCCCTGTACTGGGTGGGCGACACCGCCCCGGTCCTCGACGAGATCGAGGAATTCATCACCGGCGTGCGCGGCGGCTCCGACACCGAGCGGCTGCTCACCACCATCGTGTTCACCGACATCGTCGGCTCCACGGAACGGGCCGCGCTGCTCGGTGACCACCGCTGGCGCGACCTGCTGGACAACCACGACACCGTCGTCCGCCACGAGCTGCAACGCTTCTCCGGCCGCGAGGTCAACACCGCCGGCGACGGCTTCGTCGCCACGTTCAGCAGCCCCAGCGCAGCCATCGCGTGCGCCGACGCCATCGTCGACGCGGTGCAGGTGCTGGGCATCGAGGTGCGCGTCGGCATCCATGCGGGCGAGGTCGAAGTGCGCGGCGCCGACGTGGCCGGCATGGCCGTGCACATCGGCGCACGCGTGGCCGCGCAGGCCGGGCCCAGCGAGGTGCTGGTGTCGTCCACGCTGCGCGACATCGTCACCGGCTCTCGGCACCGGTTCGGCGACCGTGGTGAGACGACGCTCAAGGGCGTGCCGGGGCACTGGCGCCTGTACTCCCTGGTGCGCGACCAGGCGGCCGTCCGGCGCTGACTGGCCCACGACCGCTCGGCGTAGGCTGAGCGCGAGGCGGTGTTCCGCCGTGTTCCGGCCTGCACCTTGACATTTGAGCAAAGGAGTACGCATGACCGACGTGCACATCTCGCTGCCCCCGGCGCTGCGGCGGGCGCTGGACCTGCTCGCCGATCCGCCGGTGGAGCCCGACGTCAGCAAGGGCTACCTCGACCTGCTGGGCCCCGACGGTGACGTCGAGCGCAACACCGGACCGATCCAGGCGGCATGGGCGTCGCCGCTCGGGTCGATGCTGTATGACAACGCCCAGGCGCTGTCGCGCCGGCTCGGCGCCTGGCAGCTGCCGATCGAGTGGCTCAACATTCCGCAGGGCGGGACGGCGCTGGACGTCGGGTCCGGTCCGGGCAACGTCACCTCGTCGCTGGCCCGGGCCGCCGGCGCCGCCGGGGTGGCGCTGGGCGTCGACATCTCCGAGCCGATGCTGGAGCGCGCGGTCCGCAACGAAGCCGGCCCCCACGTCGGGTTCATCAAGGCGGACGCGCAGCGACTTCCGTTGCGCGACAACACCGTCGACGCGGTGGTGTCGACGGCCGTGCTGCAGCTCGTCCCGCAACCGGCGGTGGCTCTCGCCGAGATCGCGCGGGTGCTCCGCCCCGGCCGCAGGCTGGCCCTCATGGTTCCGACGGCGGGGCGGCTGGCCCACTGGGCGCAGCGGTTGCCCCACCTCGGCGCGCACGTGTTCGGCGAGGACGAGATCGGCGACATCTTGGAGGACAACGGTTTTGCCAGCGTGCGGGTGAACAACCTCGGCACGTTCCAGTGGGTGCGCGCCAAGCTGGCCTGAGCCGGTCGGGTCAGCCCCTCTTGAACGCCGGGTGAGCGCGCATCAGCAGCGGCAGCAGCCGCTCCGGGGGCGCCACCCGGAACAAGCCCGCGGCGATCCTGTTGGCCCGGCCCGGAACGACGACGGCCTTGCCGGCCGCCAGGCCGTCGATCCCGGCCTGCGCCACCTTGTCGGCGGGGACCCACATGACGCGCGGCAGGGCCGATTCGGCCTCCTGCTTCGAAAAACCGGCCGTCTCAACGAATCCGGTGTCGACCGGCCCGGGGCACAGGGCGGTCGCGGTGACGCCGGTGCCGCGCAGCTCGCCGCGCAGGCTGTGGGTGTAGGACAAGACGAACGCCTTGGCGGCGCCGTACGCGGCCTGGCCCGGCAGCGGCCCGAACCCGGCCACCGACGCCACGTTCAAGACGGCGCCGCGGCGCCGCTCGACCATCCCCGGCAGGAACCGGCTGCACAGGTCGACGACGGCCGCCACGTCGACCTCGACCAGCTTGATTTCCTGCTCCGGAACCGATTTCGCCACGACGCCCACCGTCGAGAAGCCGGCGTTGTTGACCAGGATGTCCGGGACCAGGCCTAGCGCGGCGACCCGATCCGGCAACGCCGCCCGTTCCGCTCGATCAGACAGATCGGCCGGCAGCGGGTGCGCCGCAGCGCCCAGCCGGGCGGCCAGCGCCTCGAGGCGGTCGACGCTGCGCGCCACGACGACGACCTGATGGCCAGCGCGGGCGAGGAGGTGGGCGAACTGTTCCCCGATGCCCGACGACGCGCCCGTCACGATGGCCGCGCGGCCGGGTCCGGGCGATGGGAGGGCCACCTCAGGCCTCCGACTGGGCCAGTACGGCCAGCCGGTCCATGGACTCGCGCAGCATGTCCGCCGTCGTCGCCTGCGCCTTGGCCAGGCGCGTGGTGTCGGTCAGGCTCGACCAGTCGTAGGTGTGGGTGACGGTGGTGAGCTCGGGGTTGACGGGGCTGAGCTCCCAGCGCCACAGGTGGCCGGGCGGTTGCCGGCGCGGTTCGGCCGGGCGCCAAGCGATTTTGCTGCCCTCGACGAATTCCACGACGTGGTTCTCGCGGACGGCCCCGTTGGTCAGCGTCGTCTTGAAGATGTCGCCGACCTGCCGGATGCGCTGGCCGGGTTCGGCCGAGGCCAGGTTGTTGTTGCCGTCCCAGCTGGGCTGCCGCGCCGGGTCCGCGATCAGCTCGAAGATCCGGGCGGCGCTGGCCGAGATGACGCGGGTGGCGCTGACGATGCGTTCTTCGGAGTCCGGCATAGGGCTATCCAAACACGCCCGCCCGTGCCGGGGGCAGGTGACTTAAGACCCGCTCGGTCGAGGACTTTCGGCCATAGCGCCGGCGCCGCGACGCTGGCAGCCTCATACCGCGGTCTGTCCGAAGTGCGGCAAGTCCACCATTGGGCGTGGCACCGCAAGGCCGGCCGGCCCCGCACGGGGTTTCACTTCGGACAGACCGCTTCCAGGCGACTCAGCCGAACCGCAGAGCCTCGACGGGTCCGGACAGCGCGGACTTGACGTGGCGGGTGATGTCGTCCGCGAGAACCTCGACGTCGCCGCGCTCGAGGCCGTCGACGATGGCTCGGGCGACGTCACGCGGGTCGTTCTTGGGGACGTCGAAATCGGCCGCCATCTCGGTGTCGGTGAGGGCCAAGTGCACGCCCGTCACCTGGGTGCCCTGCTTCTCCAGTTCGATGCGCAGCGAGTTCGTGGCCGACCACAGCGCCGCCTTGGACGCGCCGTAGCCGCCGGAACCGCCCAGCCAGGACAGCACCGACAGGATGTCGACCAGCGCACCGCCGCCGTTGTCGGCCAGGATCGGCGCGAACGCCTTCGCGATTCGCAGCGCCCCGATGTAGTTGGTCTCGAAGATTCCGCGCACCTCGTCGAGGTCGCTGTCGAGCAACGCCATGGCGCCCGAGACCCCGGCGTTGTTGACGACGATCTCGGCGTCGGCGGCAGTGGCCGCCAACGCGGCGACGGACTCCTCCTTCGTGACGTCCAGCTCCACGCTCACCACCCGCGGGTCCGCGCTGGGCTTCGGTGACCGCGCCGTGGCGTACACCTTGGCCGCGCCGCGAGCCACGAACTCCTCCACGATCGCCTTACCCAGCCCGCGCTGTCCGCCCGTGACCACGACTGTCGCTCCCTTGACGTTGACCATGTCCCGACCTCCTTGACTTAAGTGAAACCGTTTGAGTTCTGTCAACATAGTTGACGTGTGCGACATAGACAAGTAAGTTTTAGTTATGTCTATTCCGTGGCCTGCCTCACAGCGGTTCGGTCTGGTCGCCGCCCCCGGCGGCCTCGGCCTGGTCCAGGACTTCCTCAATACGGCCGGCATCGAGGGCTACGGTCCAGACCTGTTGTCCGACGCGGCGCTGGCGCGCGACTGGGTGGCGGCCGCGGTGGGCGCCTGGGCGGCGCTGCGCGGCGCGGACCCGCAGCCGCCCGCGCTCGGGGAGGCGGACCTGGCCAGACTCCGAGAGGTGCGCGCGACCATCGCGCAGCTGGTGACGGCCCAACCCCCGGCCGGCCGGGGCGCCGGTTCCGTGACCGCCGCGCTGTTCGTGTCCGACGAGGGCGAGGTGCGGTTGGAGCCCAGTGGCGCCGGGTGGCGGTGGCTCGCCTCGGCGCTATGGGGGGAGATCCTGCTGAGTCAGCACGCCGGCACCTGGCGGCGGATCAAGCGGTGCCACAACGATCGCTGTGGGTCGACCTTCTACGACCGCTCGAAGAACAACAGCGGAGTCTGGCACGACGTCAGAACCTGCGGCAACGCCGCCAACCTGCGCGCCTCGCGGGCGCGCCGGCGCGCCCGGGGCGCACCGGCCTGACTACTGGCCCGACGCGGGCGTCGCCGCGGCCCGTTCGACGTCGAGCAACTGCTCGCCGCGGCGCTCCTCGTCGTAGGCCTTGCGGCCGCCGCGCAGCCCGAACAGCCGCTTGGAGATCAGCAGGTAGACCACGGCGGCGACGTTGATGCTGAACGTGACCACGCGGGTCATCGTGATTCCCTTGAGCAGATCGTGGACCTCCAGCGGCAGAAACACCGACGTCGCGATCACCGCGAAGTACTCGCCCCAGCGTTTCAGCATCCACAGGCCGACGCCCTCGATCACCTCGATCAGCGCGTAGGCGGTCAGCGCCAGCGTCATCAGCGTCAGCGTGGACGGTTTGGTGGCCAGCGCCTTTTCCAGTTCGTGCACCGCCGTCATCTGGTCGACCTTGAAGCCGCTGGCCCGCAGCAGCGGCAGGTCCCGGTCGAGCGTGGCCTGGATGGACCCGCGCGCTCCCCGGAACTTCCATACCGCATACGCGGCGATGCCGATCAGCACCGCGCGCAGGAAGCGCTCGGCCCCGAGCACCCGGATGATGATCGCCTGGCGTAACGCCTTACCGCGCATGATCAACGGGGCGTCATCGGCGGGGCCGCGGCCGTCGGGCTCGCCGAGGGTGTACTCCCCGCAGCGCAGGCACCGCCAGACCGGGCCCAGACCGGTATGGCCGCTCAGCCGGTCGGAAAGGGCCGCGTCGTCGGGGGCATAGGTGACGTGCCCCCGCAGCCCGCAGGTGGCCAACTCCCACCGGTTGCCGCCCCGATCGTTGCGCATGGCCCCCGATCATTCAGTGCGGGCGGCGACGCACGCAAGGCCGCGCGGCGGCGGGCGGTCAGAACCGCACCCTGCTGCGCGCCCCACGGGCGGTCGGACTGACCGCCCCCAGCGGGCCGGTGAGGTCCGTGATCGGGCCCTCGTCAAGGTGGTCGACCGCGGCGACGATCGCGGTGCCCAGCGCGTCGTCACAGAACGGCTCGGCCAGCCAGCGGAACTTGTCCACCACCCGCTCCCATGGCATCGGCCTGGTGGGTGAGCCCTCGTAGTCCGACTGCTCGCGGGTGAACTCCCGCCCGTCGCGGGTGACGACGCGCACCCGGGCGGCCGTGCGCTGGGGGTAGTCCGCCGTCAGGTCCGCGGCGGCGGTGACGGCGACCCGGTCCAGCAACTCCTGCACGTCGTCTCGCGAAACGCGTTCTGTTTCCAGCTGTTCGGGGCCGACACCGCCGTCGAGCAGGGTGACCGCGCTCAGGTACCTCAGGTTGTAGTCGGCCTGTTCCTTGGTGCGCGGCCGGTCCTTCGGGCCGTAAGCGCCCCCGCCGGCGAAATCGTAGGCACCCTGGAACACCTCCAGGTCGACCCGCTCGACGTCCTCACCGCGCAACCCGTTCTCGTCGCGCAATGCCAGGATCGCGTCGATGACGATCTGGCCGTGGATGAGCGAGCAGTACTGCTTGAGATAGGTCTGCTCGACGCAGGTCAGGCGGCGGTCGGCCGTGTGGAAATCGATCGGCTGGTCGAAGAGCTGGACCAAACCGTGCGGGCCGTCGAACAGTGACGCCGGGCCGGTGATGCCGCGGGCGGCCAGCATGGTGGCGTAGATGGCCCGCATCCCGGTGATCGCCGGCGAGATGCCCTTCCAGTTCGACACGGGTTCGGAATGCACGGCGGCCAGCGACACGTTGTCCACGGACGCGGCCGCGATCGCGTCGGCCGTCCGCTCGACGTCCAGCCCCAACAGCTTCGCCGTGCCGGCCGCGACCGACATCGACAGCTGCAGGGCGTGATTGAGTCCGCGCGCCATCACCGGGACCTGGGCGCTGAAGCGGCACTGCACCTCGTAGGCGACCGCGAGGGCCAGCAGGAAGTCGGCACCGCTGGCGCCGACGTGCTCGGCGACCGCCAGGATCGCCCCGAAATTGTCGGCGGGGTGGCACAGTCCGCCGACGGTCAGGTAGGTGTCCAGCAGGTCGGGGTAGCGCACCAGCACCGCGTTGAAGAACGCGGCCTGGTCCACCGACGCCCGGCCGCCGCCGACGAGCGTCGCCGTCGGGACGCCGCTGAATTGGTCGGTGTGCTCCCGGATGGTCCCGATGAGTTCGCCGTTGAGCGAGCCGACGGCGCAGGCGACGCTGTCGAGCACGTTGCGTTTGAGCGCCGCGCGGGCGCGGGGCGGCAGGTCCGCCTGCTCGGCGCCGACGACGAAGCCGGCCAAATCGTGTAGGACGTCGCGGTGCGCCATGAACGGTCGTCTCCTTCACCAGGTGGTCACCCCAGGAAAGGTCGGCGCCGGGTCGGTGTCCAGGACCGGTTGGTTACGTGTGGGAGGCCGCGCTTCTCACCGCTGCTCGGGGCCGTCGAGCTCGCCGCGGTGGGGATCATCGGCCGGGATCCACCACGGCTGCGCCGGGGCCGTCCGCCAACCGCGGTGTCGCGCCGCGTCCAGCAGCGCGTTCACGAGCTGGTGCACGCCGGGCCGGTCGTCGGCGTGGCGGTGCACCAGGGACCAGGTCCACAACGGCAGCGGCTCGGCGACGGGACGCTGGCCGAGGCTGGGCGGTATGGGTGCGTTGTGCCGCTTCGGCGACGCCAGCACGGGCGCGCCGATCCGGCGCACGTGCCCGTAGAAGGCGTCCCCGGTGATGCCGCCGTCACCGATGCGCTCGACCCGCGCGCCCGTGTCGCCCGCGAACTGCCCGGCGAAGCGGTTCCACGACGACCACGCGTTCTCGTCGGCATCGAGGAGCACCGTAACGTCCTGTGCGCGAACGGCTTCCGCCGAGCCGGCGCCGGGCAGCACGGCGTGTAGCGGTTCGGCGCGCACCAGGTGCGCGGCCAAGCTCCGCTGCCGGGCCTGCGGCGCGGTCACCCAGGTGAGCGCAGCGTCCAGCGTGCCTTCCGCGACCCGGTCGGCCTGCGCGTGCGAGGGCAGCACCCACTCGTCGATGCGTATCGACACGGCGGGGCCGACCACCGCGCCGATGTCGTCGGGCAGCCAGCTGACGTAACCCAGCCGCACGGGAGCGCTGTCGGCGGCAGCGCGCTGCAGCCGGCGCTTGGCGTCGTCGGCCAGGGCCAGGATGGCGCGCGCGTCGGGCAGCAGGGTGCGGCCCGCCTCGCTGAGCCGGACACCGCGGCGGTCCCGCCGGAACAGCTCGGCGCCCACTTCTCGTTCCAGCGCGATGATCTGTTGGGACAGGGCCGGTCCGGAGATCGGGATGCGCTTGGCGGCCCGCCCGAAGTGCAGCTCCTCGGCGACCGCCACGAAGTAACGCAGCTGCCGCAGTTCCATGCGGCGAGTTTAGGCCGCGCGACGTGGGTGCGGAATCAACGCTTACCAGTCGTCGCAGATCCGTCGTGGACAAGCGGCCCCCGCGGCGGATTGGCTTGGCGGACAACCACCCACCGAAAGGAGGCAGGCCGATGCGACTGCCGTTGTTGGCACCGCCCGATCTGAGCGCCGCGCAGCGAGCACTCTACGACGACATGCGCACCGTCATTGACGGCGAGTTCGGCCAATTCGTCGCGGTCCGCGGCGACGGCGCGTTGCTCGGCCCGTTCAACGCGTGGCTACACTTTCCCGATTTCGGTTGTGCTGCTTGGGCTTTCAACCGTTCACTGTGGGACCACGCCCAACTGCCCGCTACGATCCATCAGTTGGTCGCGCTGGTCACCGTGTCGCGCTTTGGCGCCGGCTACGCGATCTATGGTCACGAGTACTTCGCCCACCGCGCCGGCCTCTCGAAGGCCAAGATCGCCACGATCGCCGCGGGCCTGCGGCCCGCTGATCTGACGGAAGAGGAGCGGGTGGCCTACGACATGGCCGCCGCGCTCCAGCGCGGCGGGTTCCTCGCCGAGTCCACCTATCAAGCCGTCGTCGACCGATTCGGCGTGCCCGGAGCCGCCGAGATGGTGTTCTTGGTTGGCTGCTTCTCCATGGTCGCCGTGACGCTCAACGCGTTCGACGCCGCCGCGCCGAGAGTCGACTAGCCCAAACCGGTCCGCGTCGCTCACCAGGCAGACGGTCGCCGGGACTCGCTGAGGGCCGCCGTGTGGTCGGTGAGTCGCTGGCCGATCGCCTTGATCTGCCGCGAGCTGAGGGGGCACAGCGGGTGCACGGCCAGCATCAGGGCCGCGTGGCCGCGGCGATCGAAGACCGGCGCCGCGATGGTGACCACGGGCTGCTTGCGCCGTCCCGGGTTGTCGTCGGAGAGGAAGCCGATGGTGGTGAACTCGACGAGCAGCTGATCCCTGATGTGGCGCACCGGTGTCGGCATGTCGTTGCTGTCCAAGGTGCCGACCGCCTGAACCGCCTGCGCCACCGCGGGCGTCGTCCAATCGACGTCGAAGCCGCGCTCGCGGGTGTTCTGCAATACCTGTTGCAGGCGCCGCACGCGGTCCGGGTTGGTGCCCGCGCCGCGCCGGATCCAGGCCCGTTGTTCCTCGTCGGTGTCCCACGCGGCGAGCGCGACGCCGAACGGCGGCGCGTAGGGGATTCGATCGCCCGGGATGCCGGAGGGCTGCGTGGCGGTCTCGCCCTCGAACGCGGTGACCGCCAACGAATCACCGAAGCGCTCCACCACCGAGCACGGGTAGTTGACCTCGCCCGAGAGCCGCAGCGCGGCGGCGCGGGCGGCGTGGGTCAGCGGCCGGGCCGTGTCGGTCCGCGCGGCCACCACGGCGAGCGCGGGCCCCAACGCAAAGGTCTTGGTGATCGGATCGCGGCTGGCCCACCCCCGATCGCACAGCGTCTTGAGGATCGCGTGCGCCGTCGCCTGCGTCAGATCGAGCTCCCGCACCACGTCGGAGAACCGGATGGGGCTGTTCGCGCACCGCGCGAGGAGCTCGACCACGTCGAGCACCCGGGTGGTCGGCGCCGACGTCGCTCCGCGAATTGCTTGACTCCCTCAGCGCGCGATTCCTACAGTCAACACGAACATTCGAGATGCTATATCGATTATTCGAGAAAGATGGCGGTATCGCGCGTGCGGCTAGATCACCGACTCCCGATCGACGCGACGCTGTGGGCCGCGCAGTGAGTGAAGCCGAGGACCGGCAAGACATCGCCGACCTGCTGGTGCGCTACGCCACCGGCATCGATCGGCGTGACTGGGCGCTGTTCCGCACCGTCTTCACCGACGACTGCGAACTGGACTACGGCGAGATCGGCGCGTGGCACGGGGTGGACGCCGTCACCGAGTTCATGGACACGACGCACGCCCCGGCGGGACACACGCTGCACCGCCTGACCAACCAAGTCATCGCGGTCGACGGCGACGACGGCTCGGCGCGCACCTACGTCGACGCCGTGATCATGTTCGGGGACAACCAATCCGGCGTCAACGCGTGCGGCTTCTACGACGACGAGGTGGTGCGCACCGCCGAGGGCTGGCGCATCGCGCGACGCCGGTTCACCTCGGTGCGCGTCGCCGCCTTCGGCGCATGACGTTCGCGAGCAAGTACGGCCCTTGGGCGGTGGTCGCCGGTGCCTCGGACGGCGTCGGCGCGGCGTTCGCCACCGGCCTGGCCGAACGCGGCGTCAACGTCGTCCTGGTGGCGCGCCGGCAGGCGGTCCTCGACGGCGTGGCGGCCGAGATCGAGGCGACCACGTCGGCGGCCACCCGGACCCTGGCCGTCGACCTGGCGCGGCCGGGCGCGGCGGCGGCCGTGGCGGCGATGACCGCCGACCTCGACGTCGGATTCCTGGTGTATTGCGCGGGCGCGGACCCGCATTTTGCGCCGTTTCTGGCCAGTCCGATCGAGGCCGCCGAGGCGATGGTGCAGCGCAACTGCATGGTGTTGACGCAGCTGTGCCATCACTTCGCCGGGCCGATGGTCGACCGGGGCCGCGGGGGCGTCGTCATCTTAGGCTCGGGCGCCGGTCTGGCCGGCGGGCCCAACATGGTGGCCTACGGCGCCTCCAAGGCGTTCGACATGGTGTTCGCCGAGGCCCTGTGGGCGGAACTGCACGACAAGGGCGTCGACGTGGTGGGCCTGATCCTGGGCAAGACGAACACCCCCGCCCTTCGAGCGCTCGAATACGCGCGCGGGCAGATCGCGTCACCCGAGGACGCCCCGGCCGGCGCCGCCACGATCGACGAGGTGATCGCGGAGGCGTTCGACAACCTCGGCAACGGGCCCACCGTGCTGGTCGGCGAGACGATGCGCGCGGCCGCGCAGCTGTTGGCCTCGCTGAGCCGCAACCAAGCCGTCGCATTGTTCACCCAAGCGGCCGCGGCCGCCATGGGTCCCGACGTCTAGGGAACCCGCCCGCGCCGCCGGCCGTCGAAGTGATCGGGGTGGTAAATGGTTTGCCGAAGTTGTCGATCAGGCGGTCCTAACTTTTCGTCTAGGGCCGCATAGCCAGCAAAGACGGACGGCGGCATCCCCGCGCTTCGTCGCACCGGCACGTTGCTGGCGTGCGGGTTACGCGGGTAACTTGAGGTGGCGGTAGGCAGGCGCCCGCCGAAACCCCGTGACCCGATCGCCACCCCTTTCCACCAAAGGATGACGATGCTCGCCACCGACAGGCCTCCCGCCGCCCCCTCGACGACCGCGCGCACGCGCCGTCGCACCCTGGCCAGGTCGGCGGTGATCACCGCGGCGTTCGTGGTCCCGGCCGCCGTCATCCGCGTCCTCGGCCTGCACCCCGACCCGCTGATCGCCCTGCTGGTGTTCGGGGCCGCGGTGGTGTCCGCGAGCTTCCTTTTGGCGTGGGCCGCCGAGGCCGCGCAGATCGACGTCGCCGGCGGCCTGGCGACCGCGGTGCTCGCGCTGATCGCCGTGCTGCCCGAGTACGCCGTCGACCTCTACTACGCGTACGTGTCGGGCCACAACGCCGGCTACACCCAGTACGCCGCGGCGAACATGACCGGCTCCAACCGGCTGTTGATGGGTTTGGGCTGGCCCGTCGTGGTGTTGGTCAGCATCGTCGTGGCCCGCAGGGGCGGCGCCAAGGCGACCCTCCTGGAACTGGAGACGACCAACCGGGTGGAACTCGGCTTCCTGCTGGTGGCCGGGGTGGTCGCGTTCGCCATCCCGGCGGGCGGCGCCATCCACCTCGGCCTCGGCCTGGCGTTGTTGGGGTGGTTCGGGTTCTACCTCTACAAGCTCAGCCACGGCGACGTCGAGGAACCGGACCTGATCGGCACCGCCGCCGCCATCGGCGAGCTCCCCGACCGCGGGCGGCGCGCCACCGTGATCGGTTTGTTCCTCACCGCCGGCGCCGTCATTCTGCTGTGCGCCAAGCCCTTCGCCGACAACCTCGTGGGCGCCGGCACCGAGCTGGGCATCGACCGGTTCCTCCTGGTCCAATGGCTCGCGCCGTTGGCGTCGGAGGCGCCCGAATTCATCGTGGCCACCATCTTCGCGGCCCGCGGCAAGGGCACGGCCGCCATCGCGACGCTGATCTCGTCGAAGGTCAACCAGTGGACGCTGCTCATCGGGTCGCTGCCGGTAGCTCACCTGATCGGCGGCGGCGGCCCCGCCCTGGTCCTCGACCCGCGCCAGGTCGAGGAGGTTCTGTTGACCGCGACGCAGACACTCATGGGTGTGGCCCTCATTCTCGGCTTGCGTTTCCACCGGGCGACGGCGTGGGCCCTGCTCGGCCTGTTCGTCGTCCAGTTCCCCCTCGCCTCGACGCACGGACGGCTCATCCTGTGTGGCGTGTACGCGGCGGTCGCGGTCGCCGGGCTGCTCGTCAATCGCCGCCATGTGCTGGCGACCGTCAAGGCCCCGTTCGTCGGCACCGCTCTGCGTCACAGCGGTCACCCGCACCACGACGAGCCCGGATAACGGCCGCCGCGCGCCGAAGGGATACCGTCGGTGGCATGAGTCGAGTGTCGGTGATCACAGGCGGCGCGGGTGGCATGGGCCTGGCGACGGCCAAAGTCGTCGGGCGCGACCACACAGTGGTCCTCTACGACGTCAGGGCGGACCGGCTGCGCGCCGCGGCGGACGCCCTGCACGCCCTGGACATCACGCCGACCGTCGTCCACGGTGACGTCACCGACGGACGGGCGGTCGCCGCCTTGTTCGACACCGCCGCCGCGTTGGGCACGCTCGCGTCGGTCATCCACACCGCCGGGGTAAGCCCCAGCATGGGCTCCGCCGACTACGTGTTGCGGACCAACGCGCTGGGGACCGCGCAGGTCAACGAGCGGTTCTATGAGGTGGCCGGCGAGGGTTCCGTCATCGTCAACGTGGCGTCCATGGCGGCGCACCTGTTGCCCGCCGAGATGATTCCCACCGCGAAGTTTCCGCTGGCGCTGCGCGAGGCCGAGGACTTCATGGACGCGCTGCTGGCGGCGTGTGCGGTCGCGCCCGAGGAGGCCCGATCCGGGCTCGCCTACGCGCTGAGCAAGAGCTTCGTCCGGTGGTACAGCCAGGCGCAGGCGGAGCGGTTCAATGCCCGCGGGCTGCGGATCGTCTCGGTGTCACCAGGCTCGGTCGACACCGAGATGGGCCGGCTCGAGGAGCGGGCCGGCGCCGGGGCGATGGTGGCCGACGCCGCCGTCCCCCGGTGGGGCAAGCCGGAGGAGATGGCCGAACTGCTCGCCTTCTGCGCCAGCGATAAAGCCGGGTACCTCACCGGCACCGACATCCTCAACGACGGCGGGGTGGTCGCCTCGATGACCGAGCGGGCCCGGGTGGCGGCCGCCGCGGGCTGACGGGCGTCAGACCAGGTAGTACAGCTCGGTGTGCGGCGCGAGTTCCGGCGCACCCGTGAACGGCGGTTTGAGTTTCAGCTCGGCGAGCTTGTTGTGCGCGTGGCGCACCGCCTTGAGGGTCGCCGAGTACTCCTCGTCCTCCTCGGGGAACACGTCGCCCACGGGGAACCAGCTGTCGAAGCCGACGTTACGCAGCACGCCCAGCGTGTCGGGCCGCACGCCGGCGAGCAGAACGGTGATCCCGCGGGCGGTCTGCTCGCGCAGGAAGTGCTCGATCCGTTCAATGCACACCACGTCCGGGTGCCGGACCCGCTTGAGGCGCAGCACGACGTACTTGACGTCGTCGGTCACGATGCGGGTGGCGATGTCGGCGAGGTAGCGGTCCAGCTCCGGCGCGGCGCCGAAGAACAGCTCACCCTCGAGGTCGTAGATGACGATGGCGGGATCGGCCGGCTCCCCCGCAATGCGTTCGCGCACCACCCGTTCCGGGGTCACGATCAACTCCCGGGCCTTGAGCTTCGCCGCGCGCGGCACGAACAGCAGGATGGACAGCACGACGCCCAGCAGCACCGACTTGTCGAGGTCGATCGCGACGCCGGTGAAGGCCGTGAGGGCCACCAGGCCGGCGTCGTAGCGGGAGGCCTTCACCGTGTAGATCAGCCGCTTCCAGTCCACCAGCCGCGCGGCGGTGACCAGCAGCAGCCCGGCCAGCGCCGGCTGCGGCACGTAGCGCAGCAGCGGCGCGAACAGCAGCAGCGCGGCGGCGACCGTCGCGGCCGAGACGATGCCGGAGAACCGGGTGCGGGCGCCGGACTGGAAGTTGATCGCCGATCGCGACAGCGAGCCCGATCCCGGCAGGCTCTGGAAGAAGCCGCCGGCGAGGTTGGCCAGGCCCTCCGCCATGATCTGGCGGTTGTAGTCGATCTGCTGCTGGGTCTGGTAGGCGATGGCCTTCGCGATCGACAGCGCCTCGATGATGCCCACGAACGCGATGGCCAGCGCGCCGGTGGACAGGTGCGGCAGCCAGCCGGTCTGGACGTCGGGAACGTGCGGGGTCGGCAGGCTGCGCGGAATCTTGGCGGCCACCGCGACGGCGGTGTGGCCGCTGCGGCTCGGCACGGACCAGCCCGCGAAGTACGCGACGGCGCCGGTGATGACGAGCACCGCGAGCATGTCGATCTGCGGCCACCCGAAGCGCTGCACCAACCTGCGCAGCAGCACCGCCAGGACGACCGCGCCGGCGCTGAGCGCCAGCGCGCGGTAGTTGTAGTGGTCGCCGTGGAACAGCGTCAGCCACACCCGCCGCAGCACCTGCATGTGGCCGTTGCCCTTGTCGCGGACCCCCAGGGCGTTGCCCAGCTGCCCGATGGCGAGCAGGAACGACGCGGCGGCCATGAAGCCGATGATCACCGACTCCGAGATGTAGCGGGTCAGGTTGCCGAGCTTGAACAGGCTGATGACGATCTGAAACGCCCCGACCAGCACTGCCAGCAGGAACAACCCCTCGAACAGTTCGGTGGTGTTCTCCGAGTCGAGGAAGGCGAGTGCGCTGAACACCAGCAGCGAGATGGCGCTGGTGGGGCCGTTGATCAGGTGTGACGACGACCCGAAGAGCGATGCGACGATCGTGACGACGATGGCCGAGTAGACGCCGAACCTCGGGTCGACACCCGCGATCAGCGCGTAGGCCATCGCCTGGGGGAACGAGATGGCGGCGACGGTGAGGCCGGCGATCAGGTCGTGCCGGCCTTTCACCGCGTCGTAGTTGATCGAGAGGGCCACGGGGTCCGTCTTTCCGCTAGATCCCCGCCGCCGCGGGCGACGCCGAGAGGGTGTCCAGGATGCCGTTCGTGCCGAAGAACTGCTCGCGCGCGTCGCTCCAGTCCTTGGCGATGGCGGTGATCGGGAACAGCGTCAGGGCGGGCAGCCGGTCGGCGTGCTTGGCCAGGATCTCCGGCTTGACGGGGCGGTAGCCGTACTGCGCCGCCTGCTCCTGCCCGTCGGCGGTGAACAGGTACTCCAGGTACGCCTTGGCGTAGCCCGCCGTCTTGGCGTCGGAGAGATTGGCGTCGACCCACGCGACCGCCGGCTCGGCCAGGATGCTGACCGGCGGGTACACCAGTTCCAGCTCGTCCCTGTTGGCGGCGACCTCGCGCAGCGCCTCGTTCTCCCAGCTCAACTGCACGTCGCCGAGCTTGGCCAGGGTGAAGCTGTCACCGGCGCTGCGCGCCCCCGCGTCGGAGACGGCCACGTGGCGCAGCAACGTGCGCAGGTAGTCGGCCGCCTTGGCCTGGCTGCCGCCGCGGGTGGTGACCGAGCCCCAGGCCGCCAGGACGCTCAGCTGGCCGTTGCCGGAGCTGCGCGGGTTGGGCGTGACCACCGAGACGTCGCTCTTGACCAGGTCGGGCCAGTCGTGGATCGCCTTGGGATTGCCCTTGCGGACGACGAAGACGATGGTCGAGGTGTAGGGCACCGCGTTGTTGGGCAGCCGGCGCTGCCAGTCCGGGTTGATCAGGCCGCGCTTGCTCAGGGTCGCGACGTCGCTGATCAGCGCCAGCGAGACGACGTTGGCTTTCTGCGTGCCGTCCAGCACGGTCTTGAGCTGACGGCCCGAGCCGCCGTGGGACTCCTTGATGTTCAGCGTGATCCCGGTGCGCGCCCGGTATTGCGCGACGAACTTCGCGTCGACGGCGGCGTACAGCTCGCGGGTGGGGTCGTAGGAGACGTTGAGGATTTCATTCGACCCGGCCGACGGCATGTTTTTGACGACGATCGCGGTGGTCGCGGCGACGACCGCCACGACGCCGAGGATGTTGAGCCAGGGCAACCGACGGCGCCGTCGGCCGGCGGGCGCCGACAGGCTAGGTGGTAGCAGCCTCACCACGCCGACCCCATCCCCGAGCGCCGATCGAAAAGAGCCATCCGGTCCGGTGACCGAACATTTTAAGAATGTTAACGATCAGTCCACCGGCCGACAGCCCTGAAAATCAGCCTGACGGAAACGCGCGGCCGAGCAGCTGCCCCGTCTGGGTCGACGGGTGCAGCCGGCCGGCCGTCGTCGTACGGGTCGCGAGGCGCTGGGTCATGGCGCTCCTTCGCCTCTCGGTGCCGGGCAGGACGTCCGAAGCAACGAGGGACGCCGCTCACCCGTTCAGTCGCGCAACCGCTCGAGGCCGGCGACGATCAGCCGCAACCCGAAGCCGAATTCCTCGGTCAAGGGCACCGGCAACTCGTCGGCGACGGCGACGGTCGCGGGATAACGGGTCGCGTCGAGGCGGTGGAACGCGGCCGCCAGCTCGCCGTCGCGCTCGCCGGCGGTCGGCCCGGACTGCAACGCGAAGCCCAGCACGTAGCGGGCCAGGGTGGCGTAGGCGTGCGCCGCCGTCGCCCGGTCGAAACCGTTGGCGAGCAACACCGACAGGCACCGCTCGCGATGCGCCAGAGCGTTCGGCCCGATTGGGGTGTACTCCACCAGCAGCGGCGCGACGTTGCCGTGCCGACGCAGGGCCTCGAAAAGGTTCTGCGCCAAGGCCATACAGGCGTCCTGCCAGCGCGGCCCGGGCGTCACCTCCTCGGCCGCACCGAGGATGTGGTCGATCACCATGGACACCAGTTCCGAGCGGTTCGCGAAATGGCGGTACAGGGTGGCCGTGCCCGAGCCCAGCCGCTGGGCCAACGAGCGCATCGACAGCGCGTCGGCGCCCTGCTCGTCGACGATCTGCACGGCGGCGTCCAGCATCCGCTCGACCGCACGGGCGGGGCGGCCACGCCCGCGCGGCGCGGTCGGCCGGTCGGCGGCGGACGCGTCGTTCACTGCCGTCGATCCTTTGCCGTCTTGACACCCACCGTATTAATGGACACACTGTATCCGTAAATATCCGCACCGGTCAAGGCCGTTGACAGCGAGGACCCTTCGTCATGCTTCTACCGTTGGCGGCTGCGCCGTTCACTGCCCCGACCGACCGCGACATGCTGCCCTCCGAACGACGGGAGTTCGTGCGCACGCACCGCACCTGCGTCTTCGGCTACCGCCGCCGCAGCGACGGGCCGGCGATGTCGATCGTCTACTACATCCCCACCGACACCGGCGAGTTGTTGGTTTCCACGATGGCCGGCCGCGGCAAGGCCCGGGTCGTCCAGCGCGACGGCAAGGTGAGCCTGTGCGTGCTCGACGAGCGGTGGCCGTTCGCGTACCTACAGGTCTACGCGGACGCGACCCTCGACGAAGACCCCGCGCTGGCGGTCGACGTGATGATGGCAGTCGCCGGCCGCATGTCCGGGCAACCGCTGGGTGACGAGGCGCGGCCCCACATCCAGGAAATGTCGGAGCGGGAGAACCGCGTCGTCATCCGGTGCCGGCCGTATGCCAGCTACGCGACGCCGCCCCGGCACCTGCACCGCAACGACCAGGTCGACACGCTGAGCCACTGGGTGTCCGGCGTGGTGCCCTGGGACGCCCCCGACCCGGGCGATCAGCCGGCGTAGCGGTCGCGCAGCTTGGTCAGCGTCGCCTCGATGCCCGCGGCGTTGAACTTGCGGGCGCCGATCAGGGTGTAGTACTTCAACCTGTTCTTGATCTTCCCGGCGTCGCGGAAGTCGAAGGTCTCGGTGACCCTGGTCAGGCCGGGCGCGACCGGCTCGAACTCCCAGCGCCAGCGGTGGCCCACCGGGTGCCGCCACTCGACGACCTCGTGGGGCTTGAGCGCGGTCACGGTGCTGGTGATGCGGTACGGCACGCCGAGCACCTTCATGCTGGTCGAAAACCGCGACCCCACCACGAGCTTGTCGGGCATCACGATGTTGTCGCGGACGGTGCCGGACCCGTCCAACTCGCGGTGGCGGCGCGGGTCGGCGGCCCAGGCATACAACTCGGCGGCCGGCGCGGCCACCTCCACCGATCGGCTCACCTGGCGCGGCCCCGCGTCGACGACTGTCACCGTCATGGCGCCTCCTTCCCCGCTTCCGGCAGCGTAATGCGGCGACCGGGCCGGACGGCACCCCGCCCGGCCGCTGCCGCGGGGCTGCCCCGCGGCGCCGCGGACCGGTCCCCGCCGCATCCGGCGACCGGGCAGAATGGGGGGGTTGGGGGCGGGTCAGCAAAGGAGTGTCATGGCGACGAGCGAATACCGGGTGAGCGGGATGAGCTGCGCGCACTGCGAGGCCGCCGTCCGGCGCGAGGTCGCCCAGATTCCCGGCGTCGGCGGCGTCGAGGTGGACGCCGCGACCGGCCGGCTCGTCGTCACCAGCGCGGCGCCCGTCGCCGCGGCGGCGGTGCTCGGGGCGGTCGACGAGGCGGGCTACGAGGCCGTCCTGGTCGCATGAGTGCGGCCCGACCCGATTCGCCGGCCGCGCCGCCGCACATCGAGCTGGCCATCAGCGGGATGACGTGCGCGGCCTGCGCCGCTCGGATCGAGAAGAAGCTGAACCGGCTCGACGGGGTGGCCGCCACCGTCAACTACGCGACGGAGAAGGCCGCTGTCGCCGTCCCGGCCGGTTACGACCCGGCGGCGCTCGTCGCCGAGGTCGAGAAGGCCGGTTACGGCGCGGTCGTCGCGTCGCGCGCCCGCCGCGCCGCGGCGGCCGATGACGGGGACCTGACGTCGCTGCGCACCCGGCTCGTCGGCACCGCGCTGCTCGCGGCCCCGGTGATCGCCGTCGCGATGATTCCCGCCCTGCAGTTCCGCTACTGGCAGTGGGTGTCGCTGATTCTGACCGTGCCGGTCGTCGCGTGGGGTGGGCGCCCCTTTCACGCCGCCGCCTGGACCAACCTCAGGCACGGCACCGCCACCATGGACACCCTGATCTCGATCGGCACCCTGTCGGCGTTCCTGTGGTCCCTGTACGCGCTGGTGCTCGGCACCGCCGGCCGCCCCGGCCTGCGGCACGGCTTCGATCTGACCGTGCGGCGCGGCGACGGCACCGCCCACGTCTACCTCGAGGTGGCGGCCGGCGTGACCCTGTTCGTGCTGGCGGGCCGCTACGCCGAGCGGCGCTCCAGGCGGGCGGCCGGCGCCGCGCTGCAGGCGCTGCTCGAGCTCGGCGCCCGCGACGTCGCGGTGCTGCGCGACGGCGCCGAGATCCGCATCCCCACCGAGCAGCTCGCCGTCGGTGACGAGTTCGTCGTCCGGCCAGGCGAGAAGATCGCGACCGACGGGATCGTCGTGTGGGGCTCCTCGGCCGTCGACGCCTCCCTGATGACCGGCGAATCGGTTCCGGTCGAGGTGGGCGCGGATGACGCCGTCACCGGCGCCACCGTGAACGCCGGCGGTCGCCTGGTGGTCCGCGCGACCCGGGTCGGGGACGCCACCCGACTGGCGCAGCTGGCCCGGCTGGTCGAGCAGGCGCAGTCGGGCAAGGCCCGCGTGCAGCGCCTCGCCGACCGTGTCGCCGCGGTGTTCGTGCCGGTCGTGCTGGCCCTGGCCGCGGTGACGCTGGCGGGGTGGCTCGCCGCGGGCTCGGCGTTCGCCATGGCGCTGACGGCGGCCGTGTCCGTGTTGATCATTGCCTGTCCCTGCGCGCTCGGGCTCGCCACCCCGACCGCCCTGCTGGTCGGCGCCGGCCGGGCCGCGCAGCTTGGCGTGCTCATCAAGGGGCCCGAGGCGCTGGAGTCGACCCGCGCGATCGAGACGATCCTGCTCGACAAGACCGGCACGGTCACCACCGGAACCATGACCCTCGTCGCCGTGTCGGTCGCCGCCGACACCGACCGGGCCACCGTCCTGCGTTACGCCGGCGCCCTGGAGGACGCCTCCGAACACCCCCTGGCGCGGGCCATCGCGCGGGCCGCCGGTGCCGAGCTCGGCCGCCTGCCTGCCGCGGCGGACTTCACGGCGGTCGGCGGCTACGGGGTGCGGGGCACCGTCGACGGCCACGCGGTCGTCCTCGGGCGCCCCGCCTTGCTGGCCGAGGGCGGCCTGCGCCCGGACGCCGCGCTGACGGCGGCCGCCGCCCGCGCCGAGGGGGACGGCCACACGGCCGTCGCCGTCGGATGGGACGGCCGGGTGCGCGGTGTGCTGGCGCTGGCGGACGCGGTCAAGCCCACCAGCGCCGAGGCCGTGTGGCACTTCACGCGGCTCGGCCTGACGCCCGTGCTGCTGACCGGTGACAATCCGACCGTCGCGCGTCGCGTCGCCGCGCAGGTCGGCATTCACGACGTGATCGCCGGCGCCACGCCGAGCGACAAGGTCGCCGCCGTGCGGCGCCTGCAAGCCGACGGCAGGGTTGTCGCCATGGTCGGTGACGGCGTCAACGACGCCGCGGCCCTGGCGGCGGCCGACCTGGGGCTGGCCATGGGCGCCGGCTCCGACGTGGCCATCGCGGCCGCCGACCTGACCGTGGTGCGCGGTGACCTGCGCGCCGCGGTCGACGCCGTCCGGCTGTCCCGCCGCACCCTGACGACCATCAAGACAAACCTGTTCTGGGCGTTCGGCTACAACGTCGCCGCGTTGCCGCTCGCCGCGTCCGGGCTGCTCAACCCGATGCTCGCGGGTGCCGCGATGGCGGTGTCCAGCCTGTTCGTCGTCGGCAACAGCCTGCGGCTGCGCGGATTCCGCGGTATCGCCGAGCGCTGAACGGCGACCGCTCACACGCCGCGACGACGGGCGGGCGTGGCGCCCCGGTGTGGGATAGTTGTCCCGACCTTCGACACGACCACGGGTCCGACCCGCGCGGCCACCGATTCAGCAAAGGCAACGACCGTTGGACCAATTCTTCGGACGACTGTCTCTGCTGCACGGGTGGTTCCCCGCCACCGTGCAGGCAGTGACGGTGCTGGCGCTGCTCGTCGCAATCCGGTGGGGCGCTCGGCGCTGGCTCGCGCGGGTGCTGCCCGTGGCCGTGATCGCGGCCGTCGCGGTCACCGCCCTCTCCTACTGGTACATCACGTCGCTCGGCGTGGCCGGGGACCCCGCGCCGCCGGCGCTGTGGTTGTGGATCGCGATGAGCGGCCTGGCCGCCGCCGTGTTCCTGGTCGGCTGGCGCGGCGCGGGCTGGTGGCGTCGCGGGGTGGCGGTGGTGTCCGTCCCCTTGTGCGTCCTGTGCGCCGCGCTGGCGTTGAACGGCTGGGTCGGCTACTTCCCGACGGCGCTCGCCGCGTGGAACCAGCTGACCTCGGTCCCGCTGCCCGACCAGATCGACCGGCTGCGGGTCACCGAGATGCAGGTCGCCGGCACCCGGCCGACCAAGGGCGTGGTGGTACCGGTCGACATCGACGACAACGCCTCCCATTTCCGGCACCGGCGCGAGTTGGTCTACCTGCCGCCCGGCTGGTTCAACAGCAACCCGCCGCCCCGGCTGCCCGCGGTCATGATGATCGGCTCGGCGTTCAACACCCCGGCCGACTGGCTGGGCCCCGGCGGCGCGTTCACCGCCATCGACACCTTCGCCGCCGCGCATCACGGGTTCTCCCCGGTGTTGGTCTTCGTCGACCCCACCGGTTCCTTCGACAACGACACCGAGTGCGTCAACGGCACCCGCGGCAACGCCGCCGACCACCTGAGCAAGGACGTCATCCCGTTCCTGGTGTCCAACTTCGGTGTCAGCCCCGACCGCGCCAACTGGGGTGTCGCCGGCTGGTCCATGGGCGGCACCTGCGCCGTCGACCTGGCCGTCATGCACCCGGATTTGTTCAGCGCGTTCGTCGACATCGCCGGTGACCGCAGCCCGAATGTCGGTCCCAAGGACGTGACCGTCGCCAAGCTGTACGGCGGGAACCAGGCCGCCTGGGCGGCGTTCGACCCG
>NZ_LZKC01000320.1:0-761 GCF_001672685.1 Mycobacterium sp. E2462 | reverse complement strand
CCGCCCACGCCGTCGTCGCCGCGCTACGCGGCGAGGCTTCGGAGGTCGCGGTGCGCGCGTCGACGTCACGGTCGGCCAGGTCGAGGTGCCCGAACGCCTGGTCCGGGAACTCGAATCCGACGCTGCGGTGCATCGCCGCCAGCGCCGCCTGCGCCGGGGCCTCGGCCGTGGCGCCCACCTGTTCGGCGCGCGCGGTGAGCAGCCACACCGCGCGGCAGCGCGGCCCGATCAGGCCGGCGTAGTCGGGTAGGCCCGCGTCGGGACGGCGCCCGATGTGGTCGATCGCCGCGGCGGGGTCGGTGTGATCGAGGGCGGGGGCGATGACGACCAGGATCTCGGCCTCGACGGGCGCGACGACGCGGGAGTCACCCTGTGCCGCAATGGCTTCGGTGATCCGCCGGGCCAGCTCGGCCGAGCTTTCGTCGGCGTGCAGGCCGATGGTCAGCGCGCCCGGCCGGTCGGCGACCGGCGCCGCGGCCTGCCAGTCCTCGACGGCGACGGTGAGCGCCGGCGCGGGCGGCGTTGCGTCAGCGAGCCGGTCCGGGGCCACCCACAGGTGCACCGCCCGCATCGGCGCGTTGGGGAACCCACGCAGCGGTGGGCGGTTGGCGGCCGGGACGGCGGGCGCCCAGTCGCAGGCGGGGTCGGCGGCGCCCAGGGCGGCGAGGCCCGCCGACAGCGCGTCGGCCGGCGGGGTGTCGCGGTGTCCGGATCCGGTGACCGTCGCGGCGTCGTCGCCGAGGATGCCGGCGAGCGGGTAG
>NZ_LZKC01000319.1:0-2731 GCF_001672685.1 Mycobacterium sp. E2462 | reverse complement strand
TCAGCGCCGCCTCGAGCCCCTCGCGGAGGCCGATCAGGAAGGTGCCGATGAAAACGCCGAATACGCCCTGCATGCGCTCGTTTCCGCCCCAACGATCGAGACTGTCGACTTAGCCTAACCTCACTCGGCGCCGCCGCGGGCCGGCGGGTCGGCGGCGTCAGGCCGCCGGTTGCGTCACGAAGTCGATGAGCTCCTCGACCCGGCTGATCAGCGCCGGCTCCAGGTCGTTCCAGTCGCGCACGCGGGAGCGGATGCGCCGCCACGCCGCGGCGATGTCGGCCTGCGTGGTGTGTGGCAAGCCGAGCGTCTGGCACACGCCGCGCTTCCACTCGACCTGGCGCGGGACCTCGGGCCAGGCCGCAAGCCCGAGCCGCTGGGGTTTCACGGCCTGCCAGATGTCGACATAGGGGTGCCCCACGATCAGCGTGTCGGCGCCGCCCGGACCGCGACGCACCGCGTCGGCGATCCGCGTCTCCTTCGAACCCGGCACCAGATGGTCGACGAGCACGCCGAGCCGGCGACCGGGCTCGGGGGCGAACTCGGCGACGATGCTCGCCAGGTCGTCGACGCCGCCGAGCTGCTCAACGACGACGCCCTCGATGCGCAGGTCTTCACCCCAGACCTGGGCGATGAGTTCGGCGTCGTGGCGGCCCTCGACGTAGATCCGGCTGGCACGCGCGACCCGAGCCCGCGCGCCGGGCACGGCGACCGACCCCGAGGCCGTTCGGGTTTGCGCGGCGGGCGCGGCTCGGCGGGGAGCGGTCAGGATGACGGGTCGCCCATCGAGCAAAAACCCTGGACCCAAAGGGAATCCGCGTACGTGACCCCGCCGGTCCTCCAGGTCGACGCGCCCGTACTCGACGCGCACGACCGCCCCGACGTATCCCGTCTGGGCGTCCTCCACCACCAAGCCGATGTCGGCCGGGTGCTCGGTCGAGCGGGGCTTGGGTCGGCCGGCGGCCAGGACATCTGTTCCGTAGCGATCCACCCGCCAATATTAGAAAGCGTTGCGGCCGAAGCCCGTTGCAGCGCGCCCATCGTTGCCGAATCGTCTCCTGACGGAGTCGGCAACGTCGACATAAAAAACGCGTTTAACTGTGTGGCGTTACCAGGCTGCTGGTATCGCCGATGGTACGTTGCTAGCCAAGGGAAAGGCTGCCGTTTTGCCGGCAGTTAGCGAGGTGGACGCATGGACCTGGCGCATTGGGTGTCGAGCATCGTGGCTTTCGTGCGGGCCGGCTACCCCAGCGGCATGCCGGGCACCGGGTACATTCCGCTGTTGGCGCTGGCGCGCCGCCGCCTGTGCGATGACGACATCGCGGCCATCGCAACGAAACTCATGATGCGCCGGCTGTGGCCCATCAGTTCGGTGGACATCGGCGTGGAGATCACCCGGATCACCGACCAGATGCCGTCGCTGGACGATATCGACCGCGTCACCCGTCGCGTCCACGCGATCCGCTGCGCCGGCGGCTGAGCACCGGCGCCCGCGTCACGGCGTGTCGCAAACTTTGAGGAACTCCGGGTAGTCCCAGGTTCGTAGGAACTGTTGGCCCGCTTGCAATCCGCGTTGGTACAGCGCGTCGCGCTGGGCGGCCGAGAGGTCGAAGTCGATGGGGCTCACGTCGTTGGCGGGCACGAAGATGGTGCGTCGGACGGTGCACGGGTCGTCGATGTAGGCGTTGTCCTGGTCGCTGACGAGCGTTTCGATCGCCGCTATGCCCAACGACACGGGGCCGTGCACCGCCCGGGTGGGCGGGATGCCCGGACGCGCGGACAACCGGATACCGAAGGTCGGCCAGCGCGGACCCGGCCGGTCGAACAGTTGCACGGGGAAACCGGACAACAGGCCGCCGTCGACCCAGGTCGCGCCGCGGACCCGAACCGGTTGGAACACATACGGGATCGCCGCCGACGCGTGCACGGCGCGGGCCACGGCAAAATCGTCGGGGTCGATACCGTATGCGCCCAGGTCCCACGGAATGCGCACCAGCCGGCGTCGGGACAGATCGCTGGCCGTCACCACTAACGACCACGCGTACTGGTCGGTTTCCTCACCGGTGCGCAGGTCGCCGAAGGTGCGCACGCCGAGGTCGTCGAGGAGCCCGGCCAGGAGTCGTTCGATGTAGGCGCCGCGGTACACGCCGTCGGCCAGCAGCAGCGACAGTCCGCCGCCGACGATCGGAAGCCGACCGATGAGGCTGCGGTCCAGAAACTTTCGGTAGTCGATGCTGCGCATCACCTCGGCCAGCCGGCTCAGCGGCTCGCCGGCGACCTGCAGCGCCGCGACCAAGGCGGCAACGATAGCTCCCGCGCTGGTGCCCGCGACCCGCGGGAAGCTGTAACCGCCCTCGGACAGCGCATCGACGGCGCCGACGAGACCGATGCCGCGGACGCCACCGCCCTCGCACACCAGGTCGGCGCGGGCCGGCGTGCTCACGGCCGCCGACCCGGGGGTGTCGGTGGAGCCCCTAACACAGTCGCTGTCCGTCCACGCCGAAGAAGTGCAGGTGCCCGGCCTCTGGATGCAGGCGCACGCGACTGCCTTTCTCCGGCGGATGGCGCCCGTCCGCCCGGGCGACGATCGGCCGGTCGATCACCTTGCCCGAACCGGTGATTCGCCCGTAAAGGTAGGCGTCGGCCCCCAGTTCTTCCACCACGTCGACTTCCATTTCGACGCCCAGGGTACCCAGCTCGAAGTGCTCGGGCCGGACCCCCACGACCACCTCGC
>NZ_LZKC01000318.1:0-7224 GCF_001672685.1 Mycobacterium sp. E2462 | reverse complement strand
GCGGCAACGGCGGCGAGGTCGTCGGGCCGGGACAGGGTCAGCGCCCACCAGCCGTCGCGAGCCGCGAGCAATCGGGTGGCGCCCCCCGCCGATACCCGGCCTGCGCGGGTCAACCCGAGCAGCGCCGCCCGGCCTGCGAGCACGGTGGCGGCGTCGACGGCGATGCCCAGCGCGGCACCGGCGGCGTCGGCCACCCGCTGGGCGCGCGCGAGCACCTGCGCGCGGGAAAAGTCCGGGGGGCCCGCAGGCAGGCCGGTCAGGAACGCCAGCCCGCTGCTCCCCCAGTTCTCGACCGCCCACGACG
Source organism: Mycobacterium sp. E2462 (assembly GCF_001672685.1). Taxonomy (NCBI): domain Bacteria; kingdom Bacillati; phylum Actinomycetota; class Actinomycetes; order Mycobacteriales; family Mycobacteriaceae; genus Mycobacterium; species Mycobacterium sp. E2462. The sequence goes on along the minus strand of NZ_LZKC01000318.1, from coordinate 6,920 downwards.
GCGCGCAGCTCACGCCACCATTGTGCGCGCGGTGTCCAGCGGGCTCAGAATTGCAGGGCGCTGAACCGCCAGTCCAGCACCGGCCGGTCGGCGGCGTCGGGTTCGTCGGCGACCGCGAACACCCGCGATCGCAGCCCGAGCACGCCGCCGCGCTCGGTGGCCGCCGCGGACTCGACGTGCAGTTCGCTGTAGAGGGTGTCGCCCTCGTGCACCGGACCGGTGTGATCACACGACTCCCAGCCCAGCACCGTGGCCAGGTTGGGCAACAGCCGGCTCGCCTGGGCCAACGCCAGGCCGATGGTGTGGCCGCCGTACACCAGCCGGCGACCGCCGACCCGTGAATCATGATGCGGCGCAGCAATATTGAGGGTCAACCGAGCCAATTCGGGCGCGCTGCTGACCACGTCGGCGGTGCTGTGCAGCACCGCGCCCGCGAGGCCGGGGTCGAAGTGCGGGCCGGGCACCTTGGCGCGGAACGCGTCGCCGTCCCAGTGCGCGGCCGGCTCGGATGCCGGTGGTAGCGCGCCGGCGCCGACGGCGGACAGGTCGTCGCCCGGGCCGGCCGCGTCGGGATGCCAGCCCGGGCTCGCCGGCAGCATGGCGCAGCGGTAGAAGTCGAGCACCAGCTGCTCAGCCTGGTCGATGGTCGTCATGCGCAGCGCCGCCAGTCCCGTCGGCGCGCGGCCGGGCTTGGCCGAGTTGGCGCGCAGCCCAACCACTTCGGTGCGGGTGTACATAGAGTCGCCGATGACCGGGAACCGGTGAAACGTCAGGCCGCGATAGAACAGGTTGGCCTTCACGCGCTGCGTGACCAGCGTGCTCTGCCCGATCGCGACGTCGCAGACCAACGCCGGGTGGGCCAGCGGACCCGGCGCTCCGGTCACCGCGGCGCACAGGTCGGTGTCCAGCGCCAGCCGCAACCGGTCGCCGACGATCGCCTGATGGGCAGCGGCGAGCCCCGCCGAGAGCGTCATCGTCGGCGCCCAGTCGAAGACCCGACCGACGGCAAGCTCGTCGAAGTAGGCCCCGCCGTCGCGGACCGCCGCATACCCGTTACTAGCCACAACGCCACATGCTGGCAGGCTGTCGAATAGAGGGTCAACCGGTGGCGATCGCGAGGGCGGTGAAGCCGGGCGAAGCGGGTCGCCACCAACAACCGGTGGCGATCGCGAGGGCGGCGAAGCCGGGCGAAGCGGGTCGCCACCAACAACCGGTGGCGATCGCGAGGGCGGCGAAGCCGGGCGAAGCGGGTCGCCACCAACAACCGGTGGCGATCGCGAGGGCGGCGAAGCCGGGCGAAGCGGGTCGCCACCAACAACCGGTGGCGATCGCGAGGGCGGCGAAGCCGGGCGAAGCGGGTCGCCACCAACAACCGGTGGCGATCGCGAGGGCGGTGAAGCCGGGCGAAGCGGGTCGCCACCAACAACCGGTGGCGATCGCGAGGGCGGCGAAGCCGGGCGAAGCGGGTCGCCACCAACAACCGGTGGCGATCGCGAGGGCGGCGAAGCCGGGCGAAGCGGGTCGCCACCATCGAGTCAGGAGGCCGATCGCAAGGTGAACGACGAAGAGGACATGCTGGTCGCCACGGTGCGGGCCTTCATCGACCGCGACGTCAAGCCGACCGTCCGCGAGGTCGAGCACGCCAACGACTACCCCGAGGCGTGGATCGAGCAGATGAAACGGATCGGCATCTACGGCCTGGCGATCCCCGAGGAGTACGGCGGGTCGCCGGTGTCGATGCCGTGCTACGTGCGGGTGACCGAGGAGCTGGCGCGCGGCTGGATGAGCCTGGCCGGGGCGATGGGCGGGCACACCGTGGTGGCCAAGCTGTTGACGCTGTTCGGCACCGACGAGCAGAAACGGACTTACCTGCCGCCGATGGCCACCGGCGAGCTGCGGGCGACCATGGCCCTGACCGAGCCCGGCGGTGGGTCGGACCTGCAGAACATGTCGACCACCGCGGCGCCCGACGGCGACGGCAACCTGGTGATCAACGGCACCAAGACCTGGATCAGCAACGCGCGCCGGTCCGGCGTGATCGCCCTGCTCTGCAAGACCGATCCGCACGCCACGCCGCCGCACCGGGGCATCTCGATCGTGCTGGCCGGGCACGGGCCCGGCCTGACCGTGTCGCGCGACCTGCCGAAGCTGGGATACAAAGGCGTCGAGGCCTGCGAGTTGTCCTTCGACGACTTCCGGGTGCCGGCGTCGGCGGTGCTCGGCGACGCGCCGGGACACGGGTTTTCGCAGATGATGAAGGGCCTCGAAACCGGCCGGATCCAGGTGGCCGCCCGGGCCTTGGGGGTGGCGACGGCCGCGCTCGAGGACGCGCTGGCCTACGCCCAGCAGCGGGAGAGTTTCGGACGGCCGATCTGGCAGCACCAGTCGATCGGCAACTACCTGGCCGACATGGCGACCAAGCTCACCGCCGCGCGCCAGCTGACCCGATACGCGGCCGAGCGCTACGACAGCGGCGAGCGGTGCGACTTGGAGGCCGGGATGGCCAAGCTGTTCGCCTCGGAGGTCGCGATGGAGATCGCGCTGAACGCGGTCCGCATCCACGGCGGCTACGGCTATTCCACGGAATACGACGTGGAGCGCTACTTCCGTGACGCGCCGTTGATGATCGTCGGTGAGGGCACCAACGAGATTCAGCGCAACGTCATCGCCCGCCAGCTGGTGGCGCGCGGGGGCATCTGACTCGACGCGACGATGTCCCGATCGTGGGCCGGGTTTGCGCTATATTTGCCTGACTTCGTCCACCAGCAAAGCGGCGCCAGGGCGAACCCGTGCGGGCCGGCAAATCTCAAGGAGGCGGCTGCCATGAGTTACCCCCCGGAGCCCCACGAGGGTTCGCCCGAATGGCAGTCGGGTCAGCAACCTCCCGAATGGCAGGCCGCGCCGCCGCCGCCACCCACCTGGCAGGCGGCCCCGCCGCCCCCGGGTTGGCAGGGTCAGCAACCGGGATGGCAGGCCCCCGCGGGCCCGTCCGGGTGGCCGCAGCCGCAGCCGGGCTGGCAGGGCCAGCAGGAGCCGGACAACTACCTGGTCTGGGCGATCCTGTGCACCGTGCTGTGCTGCCTGCCGTTCGGCATCGTCTCGATCGTCTACTCCAACAAGGTGTCCGGGTTGTGGGCCCAGGGCCGCTACCCCGAGGCGCAAGAAGCCGCCAACAACGCCAAGAAGTGGGCGATCATCGGCGCCATCGTGGGCGCCGTGGCCTCGGTGATCTTTGTCCTGCTCTACGCCGTCGCGGGCGTGTTCGTCGTCTCGCATATGCCGTCGACGACCACGACGAGCTACTCGGGATTTTAAGACCGGATCTCGTCCACCAGCCCCCATGCCAACGCCGTGGCGGCGTCGACGGTGTGGCCGGACAGCACGAGATAGGCCGTGCGCCAACGGCCTATGCGCCGGGTCACGCTGACGGTGCCCCCGGCGCCGGGGAGCAGCCCCAACCCCAATTCGGGGAGACCGAACACCGCGTCGGCGCGGGCGCTGACCCATCCGCAGAACGCCGCCATCTCCAGCCCGCTGCCCAGCACCCGGCCATGCACCTCGGCCCGGCACGCCCGGCCGAGCCGGGCGGTCAGCGCGTCCAGCGCCAGGGCCGGGCTGTGCCGGGTGCGCGCCAGGTGCGCGCTCGACGGGTCGGTGAAGGTGCCGAACTCGGCGAGGTCACCCCCGCTGCAGAACGACGGCCCGTTGCCGCTCACCACGACCTCGGTCACCGAGGGGTCTAGCCGCGCCACCGTCAGGGCCTCCAACAGCGCCGCGCGGGCGTCGGTGGAGAACGCGTTGTGCCGCTGCGGCCGATCGAACGCGATGCGCAGGGTGTCGCCGTCGCGCACCGCCCGCACGGGCTCGGCGATCTCGGGCATGTCGACGGGTCCCCGCTCCCGCAGCCAACGTTCGAATTCGGGACCGGCCTGCAGGGTGGAATACGCCAACGACTCGGTCAGCACGCCCGGCAACGCCGGCCCCTCGGGATCGACCGCGCGCAGCACGTCGTCACAGATCGCGCTGGCGTGCGGCCAACGCGCACAGCGTGCCCGCAACAGGGCGAGGGTCTCGGGTATCGAGGCCACGGTCACGGCGCGACGGTCCGTGCAGGCATCCTCGGTCAGCGTGAACGTGGCCGCGTCGAGCCATGTCCCGGGCAGCTCACCGGTCGCGCCGACACCGACGAGCACGCCGGTCGGCGCCACGGGACCGTCCTGCGGCGCGTCCGCAAGGTCGACCACCCGCAGCATCGGTCACACCGAGTACTTCTCGATCAACCCGTTCTTGTAGAGCTTGCCGGTGTCGGTGCGCGGCAGCTGCGCCTCGAACGCGATCGAGCGCGGACACTTGTAGTGCGCCAACCGGTCTCGCAGCCACGCCGTCAGCTCGTCGGCGAAGGCGTCGGTGGCGTCGGCCGGGTCGACGGTCTGCACGGCCGCCACCACGCGCTGCCCCATCTCGTCGTCGGGCACCCCGAACACTGCCGCGTCCAACACCTTCGGGTGGGTGACCAAAAGGTTTTCGGCCTCCTGCGGGTAGATGTTCACACCGCCGGAGATGATCATGTGGTGCCGGCGATCGGTGAGGTAGAGGTAGCCCTCCTCGTCGAGGTAGCCGATGTCGCCGACGGTGGCCCAGCCGTTCTTGTTTCGGGACGAGGCCGTCTTCGTCGCGTCGTTGAGGTATTCGAACGACTGCCCGCCCTCGAAATAGATCTCGCCGGCCTGGCCGGGCGGCAACTCGTTGCCGTCCTCGTCGAGGATGTGCACGGCGCCGCCCATCGGCTTGCCCACGGAACCGGGGTGGGTCAGCCACTCCTCGGCGCTGATCAGCGTCGACCCGTGCGCTTCCGAGGACGCGTAGTACTCGTCGATGATCGGTCCCCACCACTCGATCATCTGTTTTTTGATCTCCACCGGACACGGGGCGGCGGCGTGCATGACGCGCTGCAGGCTGGATAGGTCATACGAGTCACGCACCGCCGCAGGCAGTTTCAGCATGCGGGTGAACATCGCCGGCACGAACTGGCCGTGGGTCACCCGGTGCCGGGCGATGGCGTCGAGGCAACCCTGCGCGTCGAATTTCTCCATGACGACCGTGGTGATGCCGCCGGCCTGCGCGCTCATCGACCAGACCGACGGCGCGGTGTGATACAGCGGCGCCGGGCTCAGGTACACCGAGTCGGGGGTCATCCAGACGCTGACCAGCGCCGACATCATGCCGGGCGCCTCGGCCGGCGGCACGTGCGGCAGTTCGCGTTTGATCCCCTTGGGCCTGCCGGTGGTGCCCGACGAGTACTGCAGCAGGTCGCCCTCGATCTCGTCGCCGATCGGCGTATCCGGTTGATCCGCAACGCATTCCGGGTAGCGGTCCCACCCGGGCAGGTCGGGGTCGCTTGCCCCGGCGGCGATGAGCAGCAGCTTCGGCAGCCCCCCGGGCAGGTGTTCGGCGAGGGCGGCGCACGTGTCGCGCAGCGGGGCCGAGCCGATGATCGCCTTGGCGCTGCTGTTGTCGATGATGTAGGCGGCCTCGGCCGCGGTGAGGTGCGTGTTGATCGGGACGTAGTACAGACCGCTGCGGCGCGCCGCCCACATCACCGCGTGGATGTGCTCGTTGTTTTCCATCAGGATCGCGACGGCGTCGCCCTCGACCAGGCCCGCCTCGCGGAATCGGTGCGCGAGGCGGTTGGCGCGGGCTTCCAGGTCGTCGAACGTGATGACCGTCCCGGACGGGTAGAGAATGACCGCAGGTTTGTTGGCGCCGAGATACGGGCGGATCTGCATGCGCCGACTGTACGCCGCCGAAATTGACGGGTGTCGAGACGGCCCGGCACCCGGGTGTCAGCCCAAGAAATCCAACAGTGCCGAGCCGAACGCCGCGGGTGTCTCCAGATGCGGGATGTGGCCGGTGTCCGGCACGCCGACGAACCGGGCTTCGGGCATGGTCGCCGCGCACGCCCTGGCAAGTGCGGCGATATTGCCCTTGGCCGCTTGGTCATTGGGCGCGGTGTACTTGGCGCCGACGTACGTGCGGTCGGACAGGCCGCACACGAACAACGTCCGGGTCCGCAGCGCCCCGACGAATCCCACCGCGGGCTCGTTGAGCAGCATCTCGGTGGCCGCCGCGGAGCTTTGCACCCAGCGCTCGAACTCGGGCCCGCGCCCGATCGCCACACGAACCGCGACGAAGGGATCGATGAGCCGGGAATCCTTGCGCGCGAAGTAATGCGCCAGGTACTGACGGATTTGGTCCTCGGTCATCGAGCGCTCGTCCTGCGCCCAGTCGTCGCGCGTCACCGGCCTGGTCAGGCCAATCCGGTAGTCCTCGAGACCCATCGGATTCTCCAGCACCAGCGCCCGCACCCGCTCGGGCAGGGCCCGCGCCAGGTGCATCGCGATCAGGCCGCCCGTCGAATGCCCCACCACCGCAACCGAATCCAGCACCAGCCGGTCCAGCAGCGAGCGCAGGTGGCTCACCGACGCGCCGGCCGTCAACGTCGAGGGCTTGGTCGACTTCCCCCAGCCGACGAGGTCGGGAACGACCACCCGGAAGCCGGCGCCGCGCAGGGCGTCGATCACGCCCGCCCAGTACGCGGCGAAGAAGTTCTTGCCATGCAGCAGCAGCACCGCGCCCTTGGGCTGAGCGCGTTCGGGCGCGACGTCCAGGTAGGCCAGCCGGGCGCGCTGTTCCCACTGCGGGGCCGGCCGGTCGATCCAGTCCGCCTGGGCGACGTGCGTGACATCCAGGTAACGCACGGGATGGGGGTAGGGGTAGCCCTCCAAGCCGATGCCGAGGACGTCCGCACCGGGCCACGGCACCGCCGGTGCGGCCGCGCCGGGTGCCGCTGGTCCGCCGTGGCAGCCGGCCAACAGACAACCCACCGCGAGGGCCCCGGACAACGCGCGCCGCCGATCGAG
>NZ_LZKC01000317.1:0-44493 GCF_001672685.1 Mycobacterium sp. E2462 | reverse complement strand
CCGGGCGGCGGTGGCGGCGACTGCTGGCCCGCGTGGGTTGAATTATCCGACAACGCAATTCGTCCCGACGGCGGCTGCCGCGGGGCCGGGGCGGCGCCCCAGGGCTCGGCGCCGCCGAACGGGTCGTCGGTGGCCGGGGTCGCGGCGGAGCCGGCCGAGTAGCCGGAGCCCACGACGGCGGGGGCATCCCCGAACGGGGACGCCGTCTCCCCGGGTGCGGCGAAACCGGCGCCCAGGCCGGCGTGCATGGCGCGCAGCCTGAGCCCGCTGAGCAGTTCGGGCAGCCGCTGCGCGACGTCTTCGTAGAGCCGCTCCCGCGCGGCGGTGTCGGTGGTGCCGGCGACCAGCAGCAGGACCTCGGCGACGGTCTCGGGGCCGCGCGGGTCGTGCAGCAGCACCCAGGTGTTGTGCACGGCCAACGGCAGCACCGCGCGCAGGCCGGTCTTGTCGGAGCCGGGCAGCTGCGAGCCGACACTCACCAGGCCGTCGGCGTTGACCACCACGCTGCCGGAGCCGAAGGGGCTGCGCCCCAGCACGACGGAGAGGGTGACCCCTGCGACGGACAGGTGCCGGGTGCCGCCGGGGGGTAGCCCGGCGACCGGGTGCACCAGGTCGGTGTCGGCCATCGCGAACGGTTCACCGCCGCGCAGCACGGCGTCGTGCTCCACCTCCACCGGGATGCGTTCGGCCAACAGCGGATTGTCCGGGATCTTGCTCGCCCACCACTTCGAGGCGTAGAGCAGCGCCAGCGGCAGGCCGGGCCCCAGCAACAGGGCGGCGATCAGCACCAGGACGAAATTGGTGGTGTTGAGCGGGTTGATCATCGACGCCGTGAACGCCACCTTGACCACCTGCGCGTCGTCGGGGTTGTCCAGCGTCGAAACATGCACGGGGACAGTACCGTTCAGGCCGCCGTGGCCGTTGCGGTCGGTGCGCAGGGTCACCGGCAGTTGCGCGGTCTCCCCGGCTTGCACCTTGACGCAGTTCTGGCCGGAGTTCGCCGACGAGCCGAGGTGGGGCGTCCCGATCCCGTCCGGTGAGCCCGTCACCGTCGCGGCGTCGCCGTCGCCGATCCATGCGCAGCCCGGCCCGGTGATGCTCAGCTGCGCGGTCGCGCCCTTGGTGCCCTCGACGGTGCCGAAGTCGATGCGCTGCCCGGGCGTGGGCAGTCCCGCCTTGGGCAGGATCTGGATCGGCACGTCGACCTCTTGCGGTGAGAGCTGCGTGCCCTCGACCGGGCCGCCGGTGAGGTCGGTGGTGGGGGCGGTGGTGACCACCAGCGACATCCGCAGCGTCGCATGCCCGGGCTCGACCTTGGTGAGGTCGGCGTCCACCGGTTTGGCGATGTCGTCCTTGCCCGCGGCGGTCAGCAACGGGATCGGCGCGGCGCCGTCGGGCGCCAGCGAGGCGGACATGGTCGCCGAGCCGGCCAGGTCGGTCGGCGCCATCGCCTTGCCCTGGCCGTCGACGAGGCCAAACGTCAAGCCCTGCAGCACTTGTCCGCTGTGCCAGGAAACCTTGTCGGCGCCTACGAGCGCCGGGAAGATGTCGGTGGTGATGTGGATGCTGACCTTCGACACCGCGTCGGGATGCTGGCCGGTGGTGTCGACGTAGACGATCGCCCACAGCCCGGTCCAGCGTGGGACGTTGCTGTTCTGCAGCGAGATGTTCTGCGCCGACTCGGATTGCCATTGATAGGTCACCGGCACGCCGTCGACGCTGACGTTCTGCGCGCCGTCCTTCTTGGGCAGCGGCAGCGTCTGTCCGGACGGCGACACCAGGTAGGGCTCCACGCCCGGCACGCCGCCGGAGCCCAGGATGTTGACCTCTTTGATGGAGCGGTCCAGGACGAAGTTGTGCCGCGCCTCGGGGCAGACCTTGAGGGGGCACACCCCGCCCTGCTCGGTGACCTGGGGGTCGGGGTTGAGCGCGTCGAAGGCGAACAGCATGTCGTCGATGTTGGCGACGGGGAAGAAGTCGCCGGGGACCGGATCGGTGATCGACCCGCAGGTCATGCCCTGCAGTCCCTTGCCGGTGCTGATCGCCGACATCACGTTGAAGTCACCGGGAGTCTGCTTGGCGCCCAACCCGATTCCTAGGATGATGATGTTGCTCGAGCGCAGCTGGTCGGCCAGGCCGCTGGGGCGGCAGATGGAGTTGACGGCCTTCTGAGTGGTGTCGGGAATGCCGTTGGGTGCGTCCAGGTGCACCCCGTCGGCGTAGGGCTTGGCGACGGGCCGGGCGGTGAAGTCGATCATGCCGTCGGAGAACCAGGCGATGGCCTGGCACCGCGGGGCGCCGTTGGTGCCTCCGCCGCGGGTGGCCAGCGCCTGCCGGGCGCCGTCCAGCGCCAACCAGTAGTCGGTGTCGATGCCGGTGTTCTTCTTGGCGATCGGGTCCAGCGACGCGCCGACGCTGCCGGCCGACGCGGCGGTGAGCTGGGTCCAATCGTGTTCCGGCACATAGGTGTCGGAGAAACCGGCCACCGCGACGTCGAGCTTGGCGTTGACCCGGTCGGCGTATTTGCCCAACGTCTGCACCAGATAGCGGGCGGCCTGCACCCGCGCGGCCTGCGGATCGGTCTGCTGCAGGCTGCTCGACTCGTCGAACAGCAACAGCAGATCGCCGGCCTTCTGGGAGGCGAGGCAGCCACCGAACCGGCTGGCGCCCGGTGAGCCCGCCGCCGACGCGGTCGGCGCCCAGCCGATGACGCTCAGCGCGGCGACGACCGCGACCGCGGCCAGCAGGCGCGCGGCAACCGCGAGCCTTCTTGCGCTGGACAAGTTCCGCGTTCCGTCGGCCACTACAGCGTCCCCGCCCACAACGCGATCTGCCAGGCGCCCAACGCGATTCCCGCCAGACATACGGCCAGCACCACCCAGTACAGCGTCGACGTCCAGGTGGGCGCCGAGTAGATCGCCTCGGTGCGCCGGCGGGTGTCGACCCGGCTGAACACGGCCAGCGCGCCGATGGCGAGCGGCCCCGCCAACAGCCAGCCCGCCGCGGCCGCCGCGATCGTCGGGCCGCTCAACGCGCTCAGGCTGGCCAACGCCGCGCCGGCCAGGGCGAGCGCCAGCGCCACCGCGAACCACACCAGCGGCGGGCGGGTGGTGGTGAGCGCGCCCAGTGCCGCCGGGCCGGGCGTCAGCTGGCCGAACGCGTCGCGCCCGGCCGTCGGGTCGAACGCCGTCGGGTCAGCGGCGGCGAACGGTCCCGTGGGTTGCGGGCCTGTAGCGGGGGGCCGTTGGTTGGCCCACGGATCGAAACCGGCCGAGAAGCCGCCCCCGGGTTGGCCCTGGGCCGGCGGCCGCGGCGCACCCGGTCCCTGCTTGCTGGGCCCAAAGTCGCTGAAGTCGAAGGGGTTCGGTGAGCTCATGGACGGTGCCTCAGAACGGGTTCAGGCACAGCGCGAAGGAATGGTCGGGGGGCGCGGCCACGTAGGTCGATCGGCATTGGTTGCTGGCCTTGACCCGCGTCGTCACGGTGTAGACGCCTTCGCGGTGTTCACAGTCGACTTGGTAGAGGTCCAGCGCGTCGTTACCGGAGCTGTTGCGCAACTGGATTTCGACGCAAGTTCCCAGCGGCACGGTCGCCAGGTCGAGCTTGGGCCGGTCGGGGGTGGTTTGCGGCGCCACCGACGTGACGGTCGACGGGGCGACCGGCACGGGGGCGCTCGAGCTGGTCGCGGACGTCGTCGACGAGGCGCTCGGGCGGGTGCCCCAGTAGATGCCGCCGATGATCAGCAGCGCACACATCGCGTAACCAATGACGATGCCGGCGATCGCGGCCGGGCGTCCCCGCTCGCCGGTGCGCCTGATGCGCGGCAACGCCAGGTGGCCCATGATGGCGCCGGCGGGCGGCACGATTACGCCGAAGACCGGCGAGAGTACCGCGAGCGTGTTGTAGTCGGCGCGTGGCGGCGTCCCACCGAAGGGCACACCGGGCGGCATCGTGTATCCGACCGGGCCGGTGGGCCCGCCACCGTAGGACACGGTGGGAGGTGGTCCGCCGAAGGGGTCGCCGCCCTGCGGCGCGAAGGGATCGTCACCGGGATACATCAGCTCAACCCTTGAAGTCGACGATGCACGCGAAGACCGTCTTGTCGTGGTTCCACAGCGTGGTGGGTGTCTTGCAGCTCTCGGTCGACAGCAATTGCGTGACCTGCAGCACGCCCTCGCGCACTTCGCAGGCGACAGGATAGATGGTGATGAAGTCCGCGTTCTCCGAGGGGTCGGGTTTGTTCTGCTGCACCTCGATGCAGTCGCCCACCCGCAGGTTGCTGACCGACACCGTCGGCCGCTGCGCCGGCGGCTGGGTGATCACCGTGGTCCGCGGCGGGGGCGGGGCGGCGTAGCTGGTGGCCGACGGCGTGCGCGAGGCGTTGCTCGGCCCGGAGTGGTCACCGGTCACCAGCCACACCACCAACCCGATGACGGCCAGCGCGATGATCAGGTAGGAGGCCGTCAGCCCGAAGATCGCGCGGTCGCGGCCCCTCTGTTGGCGTTGCCGAATCTGTGACAGCGCCACGTGGCCCAGCGCCGCGCCGGCCGGGGCGAACAGGAACGCGAAAACGGCCGACAGCGTGGCCAGCGTGTTGACCTCTTGTTTCGGCTGGGACGGGAAGCCGGTGGACGCCGTGGGCACGCTTCCCGACTGGCCGAAGGTGGGGCTTTGGGGGGCGCTCCCACCGAAGGGGTCGCCGCCGAAGGGGTCTTGGTAGCCGCTGCTATGCGTCATGGGAGTCCCTGACTGTAGGGCCGGACCGCTTCACCAATCCCCCTCATCAGTTGCCATCCACTTTCCGTCTGGGCGCCCGTGCCGCGATATTGACCGTGCCACTGGCCGCCCGATAAGTCGTGACTTCCCACCGCAACAAATCAAACTTAGTCGGTGCTGGCACGGCTCACGGTTTTTCTCCGAGAAGCGCTTATCGGTACTGCTACATATAGTGGGGGCCCGCGCCGTCGCGCAATTTAGCCCGCGGCCACGATGCGCCCGGCGAGGCGTCAGTGCCCATTAGCCAATGGAGCCGCGGGGGTAGTATGCGGGCTGCTCAAAGGCGCACTCAGTCCCCGTTTGCCGTTAGCTGCCGACAGCCGGGGCCCGACGTTGCGACCCTCGTTATCCGGCCCTGCCGTTGAGAAAGGCGACGATCCCCTGCGTCACCGCCGCGGCGTAGCGCGCGCGCCCGTCCGGGCTTTCCATCAGCGCCGCCTCGCCCGCGTTTTTCATGTTGCCGAGTTCGACCAGGACCGCCGGATACTGGGCGAGATTCAGTCCCGCGAGGTCGTCGCGGCCGTAAAGGCCGTCCGAGCCGATATAGGTTGCCGGGGCGAACCCGGCCTGCGCCAGCGCGTCCCGCATCGCGTGGGCGAGCGCAACGGAGGGGCCGGCCTGGACGTCGTTGAGCGGCGGCGCGGAGTAGTTGACGTGGAAGCCGCTGCCCGACGGCGGTCCGCCGTCGGCGTGCACGCTGACGATCGCGTCGGGGCGCATGGCGTTGGCCGCCGCGGCGCGCTGGTCGATGCAGGGTCCGACGCCGCCGTCGCTGTCGCGCGACAGCTGGGTTCGCACGCCCATCTGGGTGAGCGCGTCGTTGATGAGCGCCACTACGGCCCAGGTGAACGCGTGCTCGGGGTAGCCGTCGGCGGCGGCGGTGCCCGAGGTGTTGCACGGCTTGGTGCCGCCGCGGCCGTTGGTGACCTGCTGGTTGATGGAGGCGTCGTTGATCGCGTTGTGGCCCGGGTCGAGGAACACCGCCGATCCGGCCACCCCGGCCGCCGCCCGCGGGGTAGGCAGCAGCGCGCCGGCGCCCAGGATCACCGGCGCGGACCCGGCGAGTCTCAACAGGTCGCGCCGCGCGAACGATCGCGGCCGGCTCACGGCGCGATGGTAGCAATCGTCAGGGTTGTTCGACCGCGGCCAGCAGGGTCTCCGCGACGCTCTTGAGGAAGGTCGAGGGCACGCTGTAGCCGCACGTCGCCATCCGCAGTTGACCTTCGTAGGTGGTCACGCCGGTGACGTACTCGCCGACGGTCTGGCTCTGCACCACCGGCGCCCACACCGCCGTGGGCCGCAGCGGGCCGATGCCGTCGAAGTGCTGGACGCCCAGGTTGGTGATGAGCAGATCCCACGGGCACAGCCGGCCGAACAGTTCCTCCGCCCGGTCGGTGTCCGCGTCGACCGTCATCAGCTGCTCGCCGGCCATCGCCAGCGTGCGGATGCCGCGGGGCGCCCGGGCCAGATCCAGCTGGGCGGTCGTCTCGCGCGCCTGCTCCCAGAACGGTGTTCCGCTCAGCGGCGCGATTCCGGTCGTCACCGACTGAATGAACATGCCGCAATCGTCCCCGACGCCCATCAGCGCTCGGCAATTGATCGGGTTGAGCGTGCGCACAAAGTCTTCCCCGCGCTCGACGGCCCGCACCCGGGACATCGCGGCCACCAGCGCCGCGTGCACGGTGGTCCGTTCCGTGCGGCAGCGCCCCACCAACCGCGCGGTGTCCCAGGCCGACAGCGCCATGGTGCGCACCTTGGTCGGTGCGCCGTCGAAGGGCCGAAACACGTTGGCCCTCAGCATCCTTGGGTCCTGCGGCTGCGCGGCGGGATCGTAGGCCTCGACGTCCCCGAGCGCGTCATCGATGAGGCGCTCCTGCGGACGCCGCAGCGCCAGTTCGGACAGCGTCTGGCCGTTGAGCGCGCGCAGCACGTCGCGCAGGACGAACATGGTCGAAATCCCGTCCGCGAGCGTGTGATCGAAGGTCAGTAGCAGCGTGCTGCGCGGTTGTGCCTGCAGCAACAACGCCCGCATCAACGGCGCCTGCGATCGGTCGAACGGGCGGGTCAGCTCGTCGGCCGCGGCGGCTTCCCACGACGGGTCCGCGCTGCGGCGGGTGGTCAACGGAATGGGCGCGACGGTCGGTTCGCGATAGAAGCCCAGCCGGGTGTCCGGGCGGTCCTCGACGTGCATGGACAGCAACGGGTGCCGTCGTTGGACGGCGCCCAGCGCTGACCTCAACCCGTCGACGGGCAGCGGCTCGGCGAACTCCGCGACCGCGACGTGATGCGCCGGGTTGCGTTCTGAGAAGCGGTAAAACGCTCGCTCGGACGCGCCGAGGGGGCGAACGAGGACTGCGGGTGGATCGTGTGGGGTGCGTTGCGCCGTCACCGATTCTCCTATCGCCGGACGCTTGGTGTCCACTCATGCAGACGTATCCCGGCGGGGTTTCGTTCAGACGGCGAACGGCAAGTGCGGTTTTCGCTTCACGGCGGGGCACTTGGGCGTGCCAGACGTGGGTGCCGCGCGTCAGTCCCGCGGCGGCAGCGGCAGCCGAGCGGTGTCGTCAAGCTCGACGTCGAGCGCATTGAGCATCAATGCCAGGCCGGCGTATCGGCCGATGACCATCAACGCTTCGACGGTGGCCTCCGAGCCGAGGGCGGCATGCACCTGTTCGAAGAGTGGGGCTGTGACGCGGCGGGTGGTGACCAGTTCGGTCGTGAGTCGCAGCACCGCCAGCTCGGTGGCGTCGAATTGCCCAGTGGGCCAGTCCGATTCGTTGATGATGGCGTCGATGGTGTCCGTGTCCAGTCCGACCGTCTGCGCGACGTCTTTGTGCTGGCCCAGTTCGTAGGCGCAGTCCATCAAGGTCGCGGTGCGCAGGACGATGAGTTCGCGGAGCCGGCGCGGCAGGACGGGGCTGGTCAGGGCGGCGTCGCCGGCCAGCATCCATCCGGTGTAGACCTGCTCGGCGTTGGCCAGTGCGCGGTAGACGTTGAGATTGCCGCGCCGCGCGGTCAATTCGCGGGCTTGCTCGGTCATGTCCTCGGGCCGGCGGTACGGGATGCGGGTCATTTGTCCTCGATGTCGAGGTCGACGGCGTTGAGTACCAGCGCCAGGCCGTAGTAACTGCTGACGATCATCAGCAGTTCGGTGAGTGCCTCGTCGCCCAGCAGGGCGTGGGCGGTGGCGAAGGCGTCGTCGCTCAGGTGGTGGCTGGTGCACAGTTCGGTGACGGTGTCGATGACGGTGCGTTCGTCGCCGCTGAATCCGGCCGCGTCCAGGTCTTCCTTGTCGAGCAGGGCGTCGATTTGTCGGTTGGTGAGCCCCGCGGCGCGGCCGAAGATCACGTGCTGGGCGAGTTCGTACGGCGAGTCTTGTAGGTGCCCCACTCGCAGGATGATCACCTCGCGCAGCCGCGGGGTGAAGGTGGGGCTGGTGAACAGTTGTCCCATCATCTGCGCCCACCCGTCAAAGATGTTGGGGGCGTTGGCAAGCAGTCGAACCACGTTGAGCGTGTCGGGGCGCGCGATGGGCTGCTTGATCCGCTCGGGCTGCCGGTCGGTGTCGACCAGGGGCATCCGCGTCATCGGCCAATCCTCTCTAGCGGTCCGCGTTCGCGGCGAGGCTGAAGGTCCAGCCCAACGTCACGAACGGCTCCTCGACCATAGTTCCGTCCGGGGCGAAACCGGGGTCATGGCGCACGAAGTCGGCCTGCAGCGATGTCTGGTCCGCGAACACCGCGTCCCGGCCGATGTACGGGTCGTCCTTCAAGAACAGCTGCGTGATCAGCGGTTGATAACCGTCGGCGTGAAACCAGAAGTGCACGTGCTGGGGGCGCATGACGGACCGGTTCGCGGCGCGCAGGATCTCGCCGCAGGGCCCGTCGGTGGGCACCGGATAGTAGCGCGGGGCGATGGAGCGAAACCAGAATCGGCCGTCGTCATCGGTGGTGAGGAGCGCGCGCATGGCGAACTCTTCGCGCAGTTTTTCGCTCTGTTGTACGTCGTAGAAGCCCTCGCCGTCGCTGTGCCAGGCGTCGACGCGCGCTTTCGCGATCGGGCCGCCCCGCTCGTCGACGACGCGTCCGGTGACGAACATCGGTGTGCCCGCAACGCCATTGGAGATGTCCGCCCCGTTGTCGGCGGTGGGCCGGCCCTCGACATAGAACGGGCCGAGCAACGCCGAGGCCGTAGTCGACGCCCCGGCGTGTTCGTTGATTTTGTCCAGCAGCATGGACAGGCCGAGGATGTCGGAGAGCAGCACGACTTCTTGGCGGGTGGGGCTGGAGATCTTACCCAGGCGCTCGATGAAATCCATTGCGGTGAACCACTCGTCGCCGGTCAGCCGAACCTCGCGGGCGAAGTCGTGCAGGTGCTGGACGAGGCTGACCATGAGGTGCCGGAAGCGGTCGTCGGTGGCGGTGTGGAAGCTGCGCAGCACTGCCTCGGTGAGGGTCTCTTCGGTCAGGTCGCTCGGCATGCGATCAGCCAACACCGGCGTATCTGCATTTGTCCAACGGTGATCGAGGTGGCTGCGCACGTCGTTCAGCGATGCACTTCACCGGCAACGCAGCGAGGCGACTGGCGAACGCCTCAAAACAATTGCGCCACAACGCCGTCGACCAACTCCTCCGGCGCCCGCTCGACCCCCACCTCCCGCAACTGCCCGCCGATGGCCAGCGACGCGATGCCGTGCACCAGTGACCACAGCGGCGCGGCGAGTTCGAGTGGGTCGGAACCCGCGGCGATGCCCGCCTGTTGGCACGCCGTGATCGCCCCAAGCAGCTCGCCGAACGCCCGCTCGCCCGCCGCCGCGACGGTCGGCTCTTCGGACTTGAGCGACTCGACGCCGAACATGACCTGGTAGTGGTCGGGATGGGCGACGGCCCAGCGCACGTAGACCCGGCCGAGCTCGGCCACCCGCTCCTTGGGATCGGTCACGCGCGCGGCGGCCTCGGCCAGGTCGGCGTGCAACTCGACGAACCCCTGCTCGGCGACGGCGGCCAACAGCGACGCCTTGTCGGCGAAGTGCCGGTACGGCGCCGCGGCGCTGACCCCGGCGCGCCGCGCGGCCTCGGTCAGCGTGAAGCCCTTGGGCCCCTTCTCGGCAACCAGCGACAGGGCGGCGCTGGTCAGCGCGTTCTTCAGGTCACCGTGGTGGTACGTCGTGCGGGCTTTCTGCACTGCCATGTTGACGACATTAACATTACGGACTATGTTAAAGCCATTCACATCGAACACCCGAGGGAGGGCACCATGACCACCCAGCTCGACACCACCGCCACGCTCGCCGGCAACCGCGACCGCGAGAGGACCGCCGATCTGCTGGGCCAAGCCCTCGCGCAGGGCTACCTGCAACTCAACGACTACGACCAACGGCTGCAGGCGATCTATCAGACCCACACCGCCCACGAGCTGCGCCAGCTCCTGGGCGACCTGCCGCTGGACCACATTCGGCGTCACGATCCTCGCCGCCGCGCCGCCCGCATCGCCGCCGCCCGCCGCGGCGTGCGCGCCCACCTCGCCGCGTACCTCGCCATGGTCGTCATCGTGCTTACCGTGTGGGCCGCCGTCGCCCTCACCACCGATGCCACCTACTTCTGGCCCATCTGGCCCATCCTCGGCGCAGGAATCGGCCTGGTCAGCCACGCCGTCTCCATCCCACGCTGCCATAAAGCCCGTTGACACCCGTTGACCAAAAGCATTCGAGGAGAAGCCATGAACGCCAACTGGGCAGTCGTCACCGGAGCCAGCTCGGGCCTGGGCGCGATCTTCGCCGAACAACTGGCCCGACGCGGCCACTCGCTCATCCTGGCCGGGCGTGACGAGGCCCGATTGCAGCAGGTCAGGCAACGCATCACGGCCAACACCGAGGTCGAGCTCGTCGTCGGTGACCTCGGCACCGACGCGGGCGTCGAGGGCCTGATCGCGCGCCTCGACGGCCGCGCGGTCGACGTGCTGGTCAACAACGCGGGATTCGGCACCTACGGCCCATTCGCCGACGTCGACGCCCGGCGCGAGCACGAACTCGTCGCGGTCAACGTCGACGCTCTGGTCCGCCTCACCCACGCGGTGCTGCCCCGCATGCTCGCCCGCGGTCGCGGTGGCATCGTTAATGTGGCCTCCACCATCGCCTTTCAACCCGGCACGTACCAAGCCACTTACGGCGCCTCGAAGGCGTTCGTGCTGTCCCTCAGCCAGGCGCTGTGGGCCGAGACCCGCGGCACCGGCGTCACCGTCACCGCCCTGTGCCCGGGGCCGACGCGCACCGGATTCGTCGACGCGCTCGACGCCGACGTCTCCCAGACCGCCATCTACCGGCACCTCGCCGCGCCCGAACCGGTCGTCGCCGCCGGGTTGCGCGGCCTGGACCGGGGCCGCGCGGTCGTCGTCCCCGGGTTGCGTTTCCGGCTGCTGGCCACCGGCGGAAAACTCATGCCCGGCTGGCTTGCGGCGCTGGTGAGCGGGCGACTGCTGCGGCCGGCCGACACGGCCAAGGCCGCGGCCGGAACGGCCACTTGACCACCGGTCGAATGGGGTCCATGGTCTCGTGTATGAGCCTCGACGAGCCCGTCACCACCCTCGACGACCTCAAGACCGACCTGGCGGGCCGGCACAAGTGGACCACGACCGGCGGCGCGTCGGTCGACCCCGCGATCGTCGACGCCGACATGGCCGCCCTCGACCGCGACGGCTACGTCGTGTGGGAGAACCTGCTCAGCCCGGACGAGTGCGCGCAGATCCGCGATGTCGTCGGGCCGTGGCTGGGCCACACCGGGCGCAACGCCTTCGAAGGCCGTCGCACCCAACGCATTTACAGCGTGCTCAGCCGGACCCGGGTCTGCGACCGGCTGGCCGACCACCCCCGAGTGCTCGCGGTGCTCGACCGGCTGCTGATGCCCAACTATCTGTTATCGGCGTTGCAAGCCATCAACATTCAGCCGGGCGAGTCCGCGCAGCTGCCCCACCATGACGACGGCTTCTACCCGATCCCGCGGCCGCGAGACCCGTTGGCCGCCGCCACCATTTGGGCCATCGACGACTTCACCGCGAACAACGGTTCCACCGTGCTGTACCCGGGGAGCCACCGGTGGGGCCGGCGCCCGCCGGGGCCCGACGACCCGTCGCTGCCGGTCGTGATGCCCGCCGGCTCGTGCGTGTTCTTCGTCGGCACCCTGTGGCACGGCGGTGGCGCCAACACGACCGATCGCGCGCGCCTGGCCATCACCGCCCAGTACTGCCAGCCGTGGCTGCGGCCGATGGAGGCCTACACGCTGTCGATTTCGCGCGACATTGCCCGCGCGGTCTCCGACGACATTCGCCGCATGATCGGCTACAGCATTCACCCGCCGTTCGTCGGCGCGGTCGACGGCCTGCATCCGCTGCGGCTGTTGCAGGATTCGTGAGGGGTCCGCGCCATTCCATGGGGGTCTGGGCCCTGCCCTGACGAGGTAGCGAAGTGCCCGCCTCGCAGCGACAAATCGCCACAGCGCCCCGTTGTCGCTGTGAGGCGGGCACTTCGGATGCACCCCAAGACAGGGGCGCACGTGACGCCTGTGACTCCGAAGCCCAACACTCACAACACGAGGTTGTGTCCTCACAACAGGTGACCTCTACTGGCATCCCGGTCCGCACGGCAGCATGGGAGGCGTGACCCGTGGGTCCAGCGACGTACACACGGGTACGCGCACCATCGACGGCCGGCGCCCAGCCCCACGACAGCCCGGCGCCAGGAGTACATCACCATGACCACAGCACGCCCCGCCAAGACCCGCGTCGAGGGCCAGTGGGCGCTGGGCGACCGCGAACCCCTCAACGACGCCGAGAAATTAAAGAACGACGACGCCCCACTGAACGTGCGCGACCGCATCGTCAACGTCTACGCCAACGAGGGCTTCGACAGCATCGCGCCCACCGACCTGCGCGGCCGGTTCCGCTGGATGGGCCTCTACACCCAGCGCGAGCAGGGCTACGACGGCAGCTGGACCGGCGACGAGAACATCGAGAAAATCGAGGCCAAGCACTTTATGATGCGGGTGCGCACCGACGGCAAAGCCCTGCCGGCGCAAGCCATCCGCACGCTCGGCCAGGTCTCCACCGAATTCGCCCGCGACACCGCCGACATCAGCGACCGCGAAAACCTGCAGTATCACTGGATTCGCATCGAGGACGTGCCCCATATCTGGCGCCGCCTCGAATCGGTCGGCCTGCAGACCACCGAGGCCTGCGGTGACTGCCCGCGCGGCATTCACGGCTCGCCGCTGGCCGGTGACTCGCTGGAGGAGGTGCTCGACCCCTCCCCCGCGATCGACGAGATCCTGCGCCGCGCCCTGAACAATCCCGAATACGCCAACCTGCCGCGCAAATTCAAGACGTCGATCTCGGGCCTGCAGGACGTCTCGCACGAGACCCACGACGTCGCCTTCGTCGGCGTGCACCACCCCGAACACGGCCCCGGCATGGACCTGTGGGTCGGCGGCGGTCTGTCCACCAACCCGATGCTGGCGCAGCGCCTGGGCGCGTGGGTCCCGCTCGACGAGGTGCCCGACGTGTGGGAGGCGGTCACCGCGCTGTTCCGCGACTACGGATATCGGCGGATGCGCGCCAAGGCCCGGATCAAGTTCCTGGTCAAGGACTGGGGCGTCGAAAAATTCCGCGACGTCCTGGAGACCGAATACCTCAACCGCCGGCTGATCGACGGCCCGGCCCCCGAGCCCCTCAAGCAGCCCATCGACCACGTCGGGGTGCAACGAATCAAGAACGGCCGCAACGCCGTTGGGGTGGCCGCGGTCGCCGGACGGGTGACCGGCACCATCCTGTCCGCGGTGGCCGACCTGATGGAGCAGGCCGGCTCGGACCGGGCCCGCTTCACCCCGTACCAGAAGCTGGTCATCCTCGACGTCCCGGACGACAAGGTCGACGAACTCGTCGCCGGCCTCGACGCGCTGGGCCTGCCATCGCGGCCGTTGTCGTGGCGCAGGAACCTGATGGCCTGCACCGGCATCGAATTCTGCAAGCTGTCCTTCGCCGAAACCCGGGTTCGCGCACAGTCGTTGGTGCCAGAGTTGGAACAGCGCCTGTCCGACGTCAACGCCAGGATCGACGTGCCGATCGCCGTGCACCTCAACGGGTGCCCGAACTCGTGCGCCCGAATCCAGGTGGCCGACATCGGCTTCAAGGGCCAGTGGATCGACGACGGCGAGGGCAATTCGGTCGAGGGGTTCCAGGTGCACCTCGGCGGCGGCCTGGGCGAGGCGAGCGGCTTCGGTCGAAAACTGCGACAGCACAAGGTGACCAGCGACGAGCTCGGCGACTACATCGACCGCGTCACCCGCAAATTCCTCGACCAGCGCGACGACGGTGAGCGGTTCGCCGCTTGGGCCCTGCGCGCCGCCGAGGACGACTTGCGCTAGGGGATGACTTGATGAGCCGGGCGCTCACCCACTTCACCGAGGAGCAGCTGCGCGAGATCGCGTCGCGCGGCGCCGCCGAGATGGAGGGTCGCAGCGCCGTCGACATCCTGCGCTGGACCGACGAGCACTTCGGCGGCATCGGCGGGCCCCGCGGCTGGGCCACTTGCAAGTGGGTGGTGACCAGCACCATGCAGGACGCGGTGACGGTGTCGCTGGCGTCCAGCGTCCGGCCCGGCGTGCCGGTGGTGTTCCTCGACACCGGCTACCACTTCGCCGAAACCCTCGGCACCCGCGACGCGGTCGACTCCGTCTACGACATCCACCTGCTCAACATCGCCCCCGAGCGCAGCGTCGCGGAGCAGGACACCCTGCTCGGCAAGGACCTGTTCGCCCGCGACCCCAACGAATGCTGCCGCCTGCGTAAGGTCCTCCCGCTGCGCCGCGCGCTGCGCGGCTACGCCGCCTGGATCACCGGCCTGCGCCGGGTCGAGGCGCCCACCCGCGCCAACGCGGCGCAGATCAGCTACGACGAATCCTTCGGCATCATCAAGGTCAACCCGATCGCGGCCTGGACCGACGAGGACGTCGACGCGTACATCCAGGCCAACGGCGTGCTGGTCAACCCGCTGGTCGACGAGGGCTACCCGTCGATCGGCTGCGCGCCGTGCACCGCCAAGCCGGCCGAAGGCGCGGATCCCCGCAGTGGACGTTGGCAGGGACGCGCCAAGACCGAATGTGGGCTGCACGCCTCATGAGCACCCTGATCCTCACCGCCCACGGCAGCCGCGACCCGCGCTCGGCCGCCAACGCCGCCGCCGTGGCGGACCGGCTCACGAGCATGCGTCCCGGCCTCGACGTGCGGCTGGCGTTCCTGGAACTCAGCGCGCCGAGCTTCGCCGACGCCCTCGCCGGCCTGCCCGACCCCCGCCAGGCGGTCGTCGCCCCGCTCCTGCTGGCCAGCGCATACCACGCCCGTCGCGACATACCCGAGCAAATCGCCCGCGCCGGCACGCACGGCATCCGCCAGGCCGGGGTGCTCGCCGAGGACGCCCGGCTCGTGTCGGTGCTGCGGGAACGCCTCGCGGAGATCCGGGCGTCGCCCGACGACGAGGACCTGGGCGTGTTGGTCGTCGCCATCGGTTCGTCGAACGCCGCGGCCAACGCCCGCACCGCCCAGGTGGCGCGCCGGCTGGCCGCGGGCACCCGCTGGGCGGGCGCCGGCACGGCGTTCGCCACCCGGCCCGAGGCGTCGGTGACGCGGATCGCCCACCAGCTGCGCGGCCGCGGCGCGCGCCGCCTCGTCATCGCGCCGTGGTTCCTGGCGCCGGGACGCATCACCGACGGGGTGTCGGCCTATGCGCGCGAGCACGACATCCCGATGGCGGCGCCCCTGGGCGCGCATCGTCTGGTGGCCGAGACGGTGCTGGACCGCTACGACGAGGCCCGCGCCGCCGACGCCGCGGCCTGAGCTATCGCGGTGCGCCACTGAGGATGTGTGCGAGGAAGTCGCGGATCGCCCCGGCGGGCGGGGTGCGCCCGCCGACCCAGATGGCGCGAAAGTTGCGCCGCAGGTCCAACCCGGGAATGGTGATGGCGCGCAGCCGGCCGACCGCCAAGTCGTCGGCCACCGCCAGCTGGCTCATGGCCGCGGGCCCCGCGCCGGCGAGCACCGCGGCCCGCATCGCGGCGGCCGACGTCAGCTCCAAGACGGGCGAAGCCTGTTGCATGTCGTCGCCCAGCGCCACCCGCAGCGCCGCCGTCAGCGAATCGCGGATGCCTGAATGGGGTTCACGGGCCACCAACGGCGTCTGCGCAAGCTCGCGCGCCGTCACGGGCCGGGATCGCCGCGCCCACTTGTGGCTCGGCGGCACCACGATCACCAACTCGTCCTCGGCGACCACGCAACACCCTAAACCCTGTGGCGTACCCGGACTTTCGATGAATCCCAGATCGGCGCTGCCGTCACGCACCGCGGCGATCACGTGCTCGCTGTTGGTCGCGGTCAGGATGACCCGCGGGACGCTGACGCTGCGCCGCGTCGCCTCGGCCTGCAACGACAGCAACCAGTGCGGCATGAGCTGCTCGGAGGTCGTTTGGCTGGCGGCGACCCGCAGCCGCTCGCGGCCCTCCTTCCGCAACGAATCCATGCCCGCGTCAATCTCTTTCGCGACCTCGAGGAGCCGCGCCGCCCAATCCGCGACGATCAGGCCGGCGGGCGTGAGCTGAGAGCCGCGCGTCGTCCGGACCGCCAGCGTCACCCCGACCTGGGCCTCCATCGCGGCGAGTCGCCGCGACACCGCTTGCTGCGTCAGGCCGAGCTCCCGCGCGGCGCGGCCTAGGCTGCCGGTCTCGGCGATCGCCAAGAACGCCTCGAGGGAGGCGATATCGGGCATCCGGGCGCTGAGCGGCATGGGCAACGGCTCACAATCGACTCGTGTGACACAACATTAGCTTGTGAGGGCACGACACCGAAATCTTTAGCCCGACCCCGAAGGGGTTGGCTGAGAACGACCCGCCCAACGGCGGAAACTTGAGAGCTCGGGCCGAGGCCGTCGCAAGCCGCCCTACCAGTCGAAGCCGGACAGCCCGAGACCGTCGCTGAGTCGACGGCCCGACAACTGCTGCACCACCCATTGGTTCATCGACACGCCCTGCTCGACGGATTCGATTGCCAGGCGGCGGTGCAGCTCGACCGAGGTCCGGATGACGATGGTGCCGCTGTAGCTGCGGTCGGCCATCGGCGTCGGCGGTGTCTCGCCGCCTTCCCGCATCACCTCGACGTGCTCGTCGACGGCCGCCTCTATCGCCAACGTCGCCTCCTGCGCGGTCGGCGCCACGCAGCTGAGAAACGGCATCTCGAGGCAGGTGCTGGCGGACTTGTCGTCCGCCGGTGACCAGCCGACTCGATACGTGTAGTGGTTCACGGCGGATTGGTAGCACGGGCGCTAGCGGATTCGAAAGTCACACATCCCCAGGACAGAGCGCCCGCCGAGGACCCCTAGGCGCGCACGGAATCAGCTAGTGCGGGCGCTAGCGGATTCGAAAGTCACACATCCTCAGGACGGAGCACCCGCCGAGGACCCCTAGGCGCGCACGGAATCAGCTAGTGCGGGCGCTAGCGGATCGGCGATCACCTCCTCGTAAGGTGAGCGAATGCGGACAGCTCGGCTCGGCCACCACCTCCGGCAACTCGCCTCCCTCGCCGTCACCGCGGTGACGGCGGCGACCACCGTCAACGCCTACCGGCCCCTGGCGCGCGGTGGGTTTCCCTCGTTGTACTCGTGGATGTTCGGCCTGGCCGTCACCGACCTGCCGCTGCAGACGCTGGCGGTCCAGCTCGCCGGGCTGGCCGCGACGGGCCGGCGCCTGACCCGCCCGGTCCGCATGCTGGCGTGGCTGGCGACGGGCGCCTCGGCGCTCGGGCTGCTCAACCTCAACCGTGCCGGTCACCAGGCCGACGTCCCGCTGCGCGAGGCGCTGAACAACGGGCTGGGCACCAATCGGCGCACCGACTCCGCGGACCTGTGGCGCCGCCCGGCAGGTGGCGGCACCGCCAAGGCGCCGGGCCTGGTGCGCATGCTGCGGATCTACCGCGACTACGCCCACGACTCCGACATCGGCTACGGCGAATACGGCAGGGCAAACCACCTGGACATCTGGCGGCGCCCGGACCTCGACCGGGGTGAGAAGGCGCCCGTCCTCTTCCAGATCCCGGGCGGCGCGTGGACGACGGGAAACAAACGGGGGCAAGCACATCCGCTGATGAGCCACCTCGCGGAGCTGGGCTGGGTGTGCGTGGCGATCAACTACCGGCACAGCCCGCGCAACACCTGGCCCGACCACATCGTCGACGTCAAGCGTGCCCTCGCGTGGGTCAAGGCGCACATCGCCGAGTACGGCGGCGACCCGGAATTCATTGCCATCACCGGCGGCTCGGCCGGCGGGCACCTGTCGTCGCTGGCCGCGCTGACGCCCAACGATCCGCATTTCCAGCCCGGCTTCGAAGACGCCGACACCCGGGTGCAGGCGGCCGTGCCGTTCTACGGGATCTACGACTTCACCAAGTTCGACAAGACGCTGCACCCCATGATGCCCGGCCTGCTGATCAAGTCGATCATGAAGCAACGGCCCAGCACGCACCAGAAGACCTTCGAGGCCGCGTCGCCGGTCTACCGCGTCACCCCAGACGCTCCCCCGTTCTTCGTACTGCACGGCACCAACGACTCGCTGGCCTACGTCGAGCAGGCACGGACCTTCGTCGACCGCCTGCGCCAGGTCAGCCGCCAACCCGTCGCCTACGCCGAATTGCCGTTGACCCAGCACGCTTTCGACATCTTCGGTTCCGCCCGGGCGGCGCACGCGGCCGTGGCCGTCGAGCAGTTCCTCGCCGAGATCTACGCCCGGCGACGCCAAGCCGCGGTCGCCTAGCCGCGACGGTCTACTGCACCGTCACGTTCGCCGTGTACGTGCATGCCGGCTTGGCGTCCTTGCCCACGAAGCTGGTGTAGGAGGTGGTAATGGTCGTCGCGCCGGGCTTGAGCGCTGCGAACTCCCACACCTCGGTGCCCGGCGCGCCGAGGGCCTCGGAGCTGGGCTGCACGAATTCGTGGCTGATCTGCTTGAGGACGCTCGGGTCGGCGATCTTCATGTCCGGCGCCCACCGGTACGGGGTGGTGTAGTTCGAGCCCAGCTTCACGTACAGCGTGTTCCCGACGGCCAGGGCGATGCTCTGCGTGATGGCGTCCTGCATCAGGACGTCACTCATGGACGCCTGCAGGGTCTTGGTGGACGGCGGGTTTCTGGAGCCGAAGTGGCAGGCCGGTAGGAACAGCGAGACGAGTACGGCGACTGTTGCCAGCAGCCTGATCTTCACTGCGGATCTCCCCTCTCTTCGGCCCGCCGCCTGGCGGCTTACCCGCTGCGCACCAAGCCACTCGATCCTAGATGCCGCGCCCCGAGCGACGGCACCCCCACCGCGGCCCAGAACGAGTTCAAAGGACCGTGTGAACGCCCCAAGCGGTGGGTATAGGACGACTCAGGCCGGAACCGCGCCGTCGGGTGTAACGGGATACACCCAGCGTTCGATTTTGGTAGTCCACTACCCCGGCACTTTCATCAACTTCGTTCCTGGCACGGGACTTTGGGGGGTCGGCTCATGCTTTCTTTGTCGTGCGCGAAAACGGTTCGGCTCTCATGATATTCGGGGAACCCGCCGCACCGACGGGCCAAAGCGCAAGCGTCGCAATCGAACAGCGGTGAACACCGCGACACACGAGATCTCGGCGGCCAGGCGGTGGTCGATGCTGACGGTCTCGCAGCTGGCGACGCTGTGCGCCAATGTCTTCATCAACGGCGTCGCATTCCTAATACCCGCGCTGTCCAAGCACGGTGCGAGCCTCGTCGAAGCGGCGCTACTGGCCTCGATGCCCAGCGTTGGCATGATGTTCACCCTCATTCCGTGGGGCTTCCTGCTGGACCGCGCCGGCGAACGGGTGGTGCTCTCCCTGGGCCTGGGGCTTACCGCCGCGGCCGGGGTGGCCGCGGCGGCGATGGACTCTCCGCTGGCCATGGGCACGTTCCTAGTGCTCGGCGGCATGGCCGCGGCCAGCTGCGTCCCGGCCAGCGGCCGGCTGGTCACCGGCTGGTTCGCCGTGCGCCAGCGCGCGCTGGTGATGGGGGTGCGCCAGACCGCGCAACCGCTGGGCATCGCCGTGGGCGCGCTGGTGCTCCCCGAACTCGCCAAGCGGAATTTGTCGGTGGCCCTGCTATTCCCGGCGGTCCTGTGCGCCGTGGCGGCCGTGGCCGCCGCGGTGGGCGTGAGCGACCCGCCGCGGCCCGACCGGACGGGCGTCCACATGGGCGAGCTCGCCGAGCTGTACCGCGGCACACCGTTGTGGCGCATCCACTTCGCGTCGACGCTGCTGATGGTGCCGCAACCGGTCGTCCTGACCTTCATGTTGGTCTGGTTCACCGGCAAGCACGGCCTGTCGATGGCGTGCGCCGGCCTGCTCATCGGGGTCTCCCAGGGCCTCGGCGCGTTGACCCGCGTCGCCGCGGGCCGGTGGGCGGACCGGATCGGATCGCGGATGCGGCCGCTGCGCAAGATCGCCGTCGTCACCGCCGGGGTCATGCTGGTGCTGGCCCTCACCGACCACCTGGGATGGCCCGTCGCGGTGCCGGCCATGGTGCTCAGTGCGGCCGTCACGGGAGACAATGGCCTGCCCTTCACCACCATCCCCGAGATCGCCGGGCCGTTCTGGTCGGGGTGGGCCCTGGGCACGCAGAACACGTTCGAGCGCCTCGTCGTGGCCGTCGCGCCGCCGGCGTTCGCGGAGGTCATCGTGGCCGCCGATTATCCGCTGGCGTTCGGGCTGTGCGGGCTGTTTCCGCTGGCCGCCATGCCGCTGATCCCGTTGCGCGGCGCCCGGGATCCCGCCGCGCCGGAGCCGTCACGGGTGGGCTGACGCCGGCGGGGTGCGCTCCCCCGCGGCGCGCTGAGCGGGCGAGTCCGGCAGGATGGGCTGGTGTTCGGCCTCGTCCTCATCGTTGCGCTCGTGTCCACCGTCATCCTGGGGACGGTCATCGGTCGGCGCTACCGCGTCGGCCCCCCGGTTCTGCTCATCACGCTCGGCGCGCTGCTAGGGCTGATCCCGCAATTCGCCCACGTCCACATCAACGGTGAGATCGTGCTGCTGCTGTTCTTACCGGCGATCTTGTACTGGGAGGGCCTGAACACCAGTTTCCGGGAGATCCGCGCGAACGCCCGCATCATCGTGTTCCTCAGCGTCGCCCTGGTGATCGCCACCGCCGTGGCCGTGTCGTGGACGGCGCGGGCGTTGGGCGTCGAACCGCACGCGGCGGCGGTGCTGGGGGCCGTCCTGTCACCCACCGACGCCGCCGCCGTCGCGGGCCTGGCCAAGAAATTGCCGCGCCGGTCACTGACCGTCCTCAAGGCCGAGAGTCTGATCAACGACGGCACGGCCCTGGTGTTGTTCGGCGTCACCGTGCACGTCGCCATCGGCGGGGCCGCCATCACCCCGATCGACCTGGTCGGGCGGTTCATCGGTTCCTATCTGGGGGGCGTCGCCGCCGGCCTGCTGGTCGGCGGGGCGGTCACGCTGCTACGCAAACGGCTCGACGCGCCTCAGGAAGAAGGCGCGCTGAGCCTGCTGACGCCGTTCGCCGCCTTCCTGCTGGCGCAATCGCTGGACTGCAGCGGCGTGGTCGCGGTCATGGTTGCGGCCTTGGTGCTCGCCTACGCGGGGCCGGTCGTCATCCGGGCACGGTCCCGGTTGCAGTCGTCGGCGTTCTGGGACAGCGCGACGTTCCTGCTCAACGGCTCGCTGTGGGTGTTCGTCGGCGTCCAGATCCCGAACGCGCTGCGCGGGATCGACCACGTCGACGGGGGTATCCGCCACGCCCTGTTCGTCGCGCTGGCCGTCACCGGCGTGGTGATCGTGTCGCGGATCTTCTGGGGTGAGATCACGACGGTGCTCCTGCGGGTGATCGACCGGCGCGAGGTGCAGCGCGCCCGCCGCGTCGACTGGCGCCAGCGCTTCGTCACCGTCTGGGCGGGCTTCCGCGGCGCGGTGTCCCTGGCCGCCGCGCTGGCCATCCCGACGACCACCCTGAGCGGCGCGCCGTTCCCGGACCGCAGCCTGGTCATTTTCATCGTCACCGTGGTGATCCTGGTGACCGTCCTGGTGCAGGGCAGCACGCTGCCCGTCATCGTGCGTTGGGCGCAGATGCCGCAAGACGTCGCCCACGCCGAGGAGCTGCATCTGGCCCGCGCCCGCGGCGTCCAGGCCGCGTTGCGTGCCTTCCCCGAGGTCGCCGACGAGGTCGGCATCAGCGAGGAGCTGCGCCGCCGGCTGCAGAAAGAATACGAGGAAAAAGCCGCGCTGGTGCTGGCTACCGAGGCCGGCTCCCCCAACCAGCGGCTCGTCGTCGGCCGGGAGAAGGTGCGCCAGGTCCGCCTCGGCGTGCTCGAACACAAGCGCCGCGAGATCACCTCGCTGCGCAATCAGAACCTTATCGACGACATCGTGCTGCGCGAGCTGCAAAACGAAATGGACCTGGAGGAAGTGCAGCTGCTCGACGCCGGCATCGACGACGCCGACGCCGACGTGGACGCCTAGTCGGTCGCCGACCGTACAGTCGGCTCCATGCTGCAGACGGTCGCGATCCGCGGGTACCGCTCGCTGCGCGACGTGGTGCTGCCACTGAGCCAACTCTCGGTGGTCACCGGCGCCAACGGTGCCGGCAAGTCCTCGCTGTACCGGGCGCTGCGGCTGCTCGCCGACTGCGGCCGCGGCGAGGTCATCGCCTCGCTGGCCCGCGAGGGCGGCCTGCAATCCGTGCTGTGGGCCGGCCCCGAGCAGCTGAGCGGCGCGCACCGCACCGGCAAGGTCGAGGGCACCGCCCGCACCCGCCCGGTTTCGCTCGAAATGGGCTTCGCCGCCGACGATTTCGGTTATTTGGTGGATCTGGGCCTGCCGCAGGCGGCCGGTCCACCGGGGGCAACGGAGCCGTCGGTGTTCAACCGCGACCCCGCGATCAAACGCGAGGTGGTGTTCGTCGGGCAGGTGCCGCGGGCCAGCGCCACCCTGGTGCGCCGCACCCGCAACTTCGCCGAGACCAGCGCGGACTCGGGTCGCGGCTTCGACGAGCTGTCGCGGTCCCTGCCGTCGTATCGCAGCGTGCTGGCCGAATACGCCAACCCGCGCGCCCTGCCGGAGCTGGCGGCCGTGCGCGAACGGCTGCGCGGCTGGCGGTTCTACGACGGCTTCCGGGTGGACGCGCTCGCCCCGGCGCGGCACCCGCAGGTCGGCACCCGAACGCCGGTGCTCGCCGACGACGGCGCCGACCTGGCCGCCGCGGTCCAGACCGTCATCGAGGCGGGCCTCGACGACCTGAGCCGCGCCGTGGCCGACGCGTTCGACGGCGCGACCCTCTCGGTGGCCATCAACGACGGGTTGTTCGACCTGCAACTGCGGCAACGCGGCATGCTCCGCGCGCTGCGAGCCTCCGAATTGTCCGATGGCACTTTGCGTTTCCTGCTGTGGGCCACGGCGCTGTGCAGCCCCGAGTCGCCGTCGTTGATGGTGCTCAACGAGCCCGAGACCTCGCTGCACCCCGAGCTGGTGCGGCCGCTGGCGGCGCTGATCCGCGGCGCGGCGCAGCGCTGCCAGGTGCTGGTGGTCACCCACTCGCGGTCGCTGCTGGAGTGTCTCGACGCCGAGTCGGCCATCGAGATCGAGCTGTACAAGGAGTGGGGCGAGACGCGCGTCGCCGGGCAGGAGCTGCTGACGACGCCGCCGTGGGATTGGGGCAAACGCTGACGCCCGCGGCACCGGTGGCGCAGCCGACAAGCGCGTCGCGCCGGCACCGGGAAGACTGGGCCCCATGACTCCCACGCAGCCCGGCAAGGCCGTGCGCAGCGCCCAGAAGATCGTCGACGTCCTCGCGGCGCAGGGCGTCGAGTACGTCTTCGGGGTGCCCGGCGCGAAGATCGACGCCGTGTACGACGCCCTTGTCGACGGCGGGCCACAGCTCATCGTGTGCCGCCACGAACAGAACGCGGCCTTTATGGCCGGGGCGATCGGGCGGCTCACCGGCAATCCGGGTGTGGTGCTGGTGACCTCGGGGCCCGGCACCACCAACCTCGCCACCGGGCTGCTCACCGCCAACACCGAACAGGACCCCGTCGTCGCGCTGTGCGGCGCGGTGCGCCGCGAGGACCGGCTCAAACGAACCCATCAGTCGATGAACGCCGCCGCGTTGTTGCGGACCGTCACCAAGTTCACCGGCGAGATCAGCGACCCCGACAACGCCGCCGAGGCGACCGTCACGGCCTTCCGCGCCGCCGTCAGCGAACCCCGCGGCGCGGCCGCCGTCGTGCTGCCCGCGGACGTGCTGTCCGCCCCGACCACGGCGGGGATCACCGCGCGGCTCCCGATTCCCGCGCTGGCGTCCGCGCCCGCCGCGGCCATCGACGCGGCGCTCGAGTTGATCCGCGGCGCGAGCCGGCCGGCGTTGCTGGTCGGCGTCCGCGGGGCCGATCCGGAAAGCTGTCGGGCCCTGCGTACCCTCGTCGCGACGACCGGGCTGCCGGTGGTGGAGACCTTCCAGGCCGCGGGGGTGATCTCCCGGGCGTTGGAGGACTCGTTTTTGGGCCGTGTCGGGCTGTTCCGCAATCAGCCCGGCGACGTCGTCCTGGCGCACGCCGATGTCCTGGTCGCGATCGGCTACGACTCCGTGGAATACGATCCGGTCCAATGGAACAGCGACGTCGCGCGCACCGTCATCCACATCGATTCCCTGCCCGCCGACATCGACAACCACTATCAGCCGGCGCTGGAATTGGTCG
This sequence comes from Mycobacterium sp. E2462, assembly GCF_001672685.1. Classification (NCBI taxonomy): domain Bacteria; kingdom Bacillati; phylum Actinomycetota; class Actinomycetes; order Mycobacteriales; family Mycobacteriaceae; genus Mycobacterium; species Mycobacterium sp. E2462. The sequence continues at coordinate 19,935 of NZ_LZKC01000317.1, read as the reverse complement.
GCAACGTCGCGGCCACCCTGACCGCGCTGGCCGACAACCTCGCCGACCTGACGTTGACCGCCGACTATCAGGCCCAGATCGCCGCCCAGCGAAAGGCGCTGTCCGACATCGACTTCGCGGCTCGTGACGAGCCGCCGCACGGGCCGGGCCTCAACCCGGTGGCCGTCGTGCTGCGCCTGCGCGACGAACTCGACGACACCGCCACCGTCGCCTGCGATGTCGGCTCGGTCTACATCTACATGGCCCGCCACTTCCGGGTCTACGAGCCGCGCCGGCTGTTGTTCTCCAACGGTCAGCAGACCCTGGGGGTCGCGTTGCCGTGGGCGATGGCGGCCTGCCTGGTGCGCCCGGGCACCCCGGTCGTCTCCGTGTCCGGGGACGGCGGATTCCTGTTCTCCGCGCAAGAACTCGCCACCGCCGTGCACCTCGGCCTGACGTTCACCCACATCGTCTTCCGCGACAACAGCTACGACATGGTCGGCTTCCAGGAGCTCATGAAGTACGACCGCAAGTCCGGTGTGCAGCTCAGCGACTACGACTTGGTCTCCTACGCAGCCGCGTTCGGCGCCCGCGGGTACCGGGTGAACACGCTGGACGAGTTCAGCGCCACCTTGCGCCGGGCGCTGGCCGAGGACGGGCCGTCCCTGATCGACGTCCCGGTGGACTACAGCCACAACCTCGACCTGGCCGAGAAACTGCACGACGACCCCTTCGAGTAAGGAAACATGGACAGACAATCAAGCGCCTATGAACGGTTCCGGCATTGGGCGACAAGACTTCTCGCTCATCACGACGACGATGCCGAGGTCTACCAGTTCTCCACCATCAGCGCGCTGCTGGAGGGCGTCTACGACGGTGACGTGACGGTGGCCGAGATCTTGCGCCACGGCGACTTCGGGCTCGGCACGTTCAACGGTCTCGACGGCGAGATGGTGGTGCTCGACGGCGTCTGCTACCGGTTACGCGCCGACGGCACCGCCACCCGGGCGGCACAGGACGATCGATCGCCGTTCGCGGCGATCACCCGCTTTCACAAGGACTTCGACATCACGATCACCGAACGGACGAGCCGGCGGGAGGTCACGAAGGCGATCGACGCCCGCATCGAGAGCGCCAACCTGATCTACGGCATCAAGATCACCGGGCATTTCGACGAGTTACACACCCGCACCGTGATGGCGCAGCAGCGGCCTTACCCCCCGCTGACCGAGGCGACCGAGGACCAGGCCGAGACGGTGTTCACCGACGTGTCCGGCACGGTCGTCGGGTTCCGCACCCCCGACTTCGAACAGGGCATCTCCGTCGCCGGTTATCACCTGCACTTCCTGAACCGTGAGCGCACCGGTGGGGGCCACATCCTCGACTTCACGCTCGCCCGCGGCGACGTCGCGGTCAGCGGCGCCTCCCAGCTGCACCTGAGTTTGCCGACGTCCGGGGCCTTCCTCGACGCCCGGCTCGACGGGGCGGATCTCGCCGAGCGCATCGGCAAAGCCGAAGGGCCACACGGCGATTGAGGTAATCGCCGCCCGCCGCCGCTTCGACCGGGCGGCACGCGACGACGCCGCGCGGCCCGAAATTCACAATCTGTTCAGGCGCGCGTCGATTCAGCATTGGTGAGTGCACACGCGCACCGCGTGTCCTCACCTTATGCGCGTTGTCCAGGTCGCCAATTTCTACGGCCCTCGCTCCGGCGGCCTACGCACCGCGGTGGACCGGCTGGGCGCCGAGTACTGCGCGGGCGGGCACGACGTGTTCCTGCTGGTGCCCGGCCAGCGCGCCGAGCGCAGCCGCCTCCCCACCGGTGTGGTGCGAATCACGCTGCCCGCGCCGTTGATTCCGTTCACCGGCGGCTACCGCGCCGTGATGCCGGGCCCCGTCAAGGCCGTGCTGGAGGCGCTGCAGCCCGACGCGCTGGAGGTCTCCGACCGGCTCACGCTGCGATCGCTGGGCCGGTGGGGCCGCGACCATGGGGCCACGACGGTCATGATTTCCCACGAACGCCTGGATCGTCTTGTGGGACAGATACTTCCGCGGCGTGCCGCGCGACGGTTCGCCGACGTGGCCAACGCCCGCACCGCGGCCGATTACGACGCGGTGGTGTGCACCACCGGATTCGCGCGCGAGGAATTCGATCGCATCGGCGCGACGAACACGGTCACCGTCCCGCTGGGTGTCGACCTGCAGACCTTCCATCCCCGCCGGCACTCCCACCTGGTCCGTCGACGCTGGGCAATGCCGGACCAGATGCTGCTGGTGCACTGCGGCCGGCTTTCGGTCGAAAAGCGAGTCGACCGCAGCATCGACGCGCTCGGCGCGCTCTGCCACGCCGGGGTGGACGCCCGGCTCGTCGTGGTGGGCGAGGGCCCGTTGCGGTCCCGGCTCGAGCGGCAGGCCGCCCGCTTGCCCGTCGACTTCACCGGCTTCATCTCCGATCGGCACACGGTGGCCGGGCTGCTGGCGTCGGCCGACGTGACGCTGGCACCGGGCCCGCACGAGACGTTCGGCCTGGCCGCCCTCGAGTCGCTGGCGTGCGGGACCCCGGCGGTGGTGTCGCGCACGTCCGCGCTTACCGAGATCATCACCCCGGACAGCGGCGCCTCGGCCGACAACGACCCGGCCGCCATCGCCAAGGCCGTGAGCGCCATCGCCAGCCGGCCCGAACTGCAGCGCCGCCGCTCCGCGCGGCGCCGCGCCGAGGACTTCACCTGGCAACGGGCCGCGACCGGGATGCTGGCCTCGCTCGGTGCGCCCGCGGCGGCCGAGCACCGCGATCAGTCCGAGCACACCGCGTAATAGCGCCGCGCGCAACGTCGTCGGGCGGCGCCGCTACGCTCGTCGCAGACGACCAGGAGGTGACTCGGTGGGAGCACGCGCGCAGGTGCTGATCACGCCGGCCGAGCTGGCGGCCCTGCTCGGCTCGGGCGACCCGGTGTCCATTCTGGACGTGCGCTGGCGGGTCGACGAGCCCGACGGACACCCGGCGTACCTGCGAGGTCACCTCCCGGGCGCGGTGTACGTCTCGCTCGACGACGACCTCAGCGATCACTCGGTCGCGGGCCGGGGCCGCCACCCGCTACCTTCGGGGGCGTCGCTGCAGGCCGCGGCGCGGCGCTGGGGTGTCCGGGAGGGTCAGCCCGTCGTGGTCTACGACGACTGGAACCGCGCCGGTTCGGCGCGCGCCTGGTGGGTGCTGACGGCGGCCGGGCTCGGCGACGTGCGCATCCTCGACGGCGGCCTGGCCGCCTGGGTTTCCGCCGGGAACGACCTGCACACCGGGCCGGTGACGCCCGCCCCGGGCAATGTCGTTGTGCCGCACCAGGATCTGTATGCGGGTGGCCGCCTCACCCTGTCCGCCGAAGAGGTCGGCGCGGGCGCCGCGCCGCTGCTGGACGCGCGGGCCCCGGAGCGCTTCCGCGGTGACGTCGAGCCGCTGGACCCCGTCGCCGGCCACATCCCCGGCGCCAAAAACCTGCCCAGCACCGCGGTCCTGGGGGCCGACGGCGTCTTCCGCGACGACGGCTCCGTCGCCCAGCTGCTGGCGGAGCGCGGCGTGGACCCCGACGGTGTCGTGGGCGCCTACTGCGGGTCGGGCGTGACGGCCGCGGTCGTCGTCGCGGCGCTCGCCGCCGCGGGCCGCGAGGCGGCGCTGTTTCCGGGATCGTGGTCGCAGTGGAGCTCGGATCCGCACCGCGCCGTGGAGCGCGGCGACTAGCCCGGCCGCCGCGAGGCGCAGCGCCCTGATAGCCTGTCCCCGATAGCGCCTAGGGTTCCGACGCCTACCCGCGTGCCTGGTCCGAGCGGCGCCACCGCGTTCCCCGACGGAACGCGGTCATCTGAACGGACAAAAGCCTGGAGGACCCCCGTCGGCGCGCCGCGCGCCGACGAGAAGGTCCGCATGCTGGCGTTAATCGTTTTGTTTGTCATCGCGTTGGCCGCCGGGGCGCTCGGCGGCCTGGTGGGCACCGGGTCGTCGCTGGTGCTGTTGCCCGCACTGGTCGTGTTGTACGGTCCCCGAGTTGCGGTGCCCGTCATGGGAATCGCCGCGGTGCTGGCCAACGTGGCGCGAATCGCGGCCTGGTGGCGCCACATTCGGTGGCGGCCGGTGCTGGCCTACGCCGCGCCCGGTACCCCCGCCGCGGTCCTCGGGGCGCACACCCTGCTGACCATCCCGCAAACCCTCGTCGACGCGCTGCTCAGCGTATTCTTCCTCGCCATGATTCCGGTGCGCCGTGTCGCGGCCGCCCGGCAGTGGCGCGTGCGACTGTGGCAGCTGGCCGTCGCGGGCGCGATCGTCGGGTTCCTCACCGGGCTGATTCTGTCCACCGGGCCGCTCAGCGTGCCCGTCTTCACCGGCTACGGCCTTAGCGGCGGGGCGTTCCTCGGCTCTGAAGCCGCCAGCGCGCTGGTGCTCTATCTCGGCAAGATGGGGACGTTCGGCGAGTTCGGCGCGCTGACGCCCGCCGTGATCGCCCGGGGCCTGGTGATCGGCGCCGCCCTGATGATCGGCCCGTTCGTCACCCGGCGGATCGTGCGCCGCGCCCAGCCGCACCATTACGCGCTGATGATCGACCTGGTGCTCGTGGCCGCGGCCGTCGGCATGTTCATTGCGACGGCGCGCAGCTGACCCCGGTCGCGCAGGGCAGCCGTTTGATGCCGTGGAAGAACGACGACCGCAGCCGGTCGGGTGGCCCCACCACGGACAGGCCGGGCACGGCCCCGTACAGCTCCTCGAGCATGACGCGCAGCTCGAGGCGCGCCAGCTGGGCGCCGAGGCAAAAGTGCACTCCGCCACCGCCGAACGCGGCGTGGCCGGCGTCGGGTCGCGTGACGTCGAAGCGATCGGCGCGCTCGAAGACGTCCTCGTCGCGGTTCGCGGACAGATAATACATCAACACCCAGTCGCCGGCGGGAATCAGCTGCCCCCGGATCTCGACGTCTCGGGTGACGGTCCGCCGAAAGTGCATGACGGGGGTGGACCAGCGCAGCAGCTCCTCCACCGCCGGTTTGATCGCGTCGCGGTCGCGCGCGAGCAGCGCCTGCTGATCAGGATGCGCGGACAGCGCCAAGATGCCGTGGCTCAACGTGTTTCGTGTGGTCTCGTTGCCGGCGATGGCCAGCAGCAAGAAGAATTCGTTGAGCTGGTCGCGGTTGAGTTTGTCACCGTCGACCTCGGCGGCCAGCAACGCCGACAGGATGTCGTCGGTGCGGCCGTGCTTGCGCCGGTGCTCCACCAGTTCCTGGCAGTAGTCGAACATCTCGGCCACGGCCGCACCGAGCGCTTCCGGGCCGGGCGCGTAGTCGGGGTCTTCGATGCCCAGGCTTCCGATCGCGTTGCTCCACCGGAACACCTCCAGCCGATCTTCGGCCGGAACGCCCAACACGTCCGCGATCACCTGCAACGACATCTCCGCGGAAATGTCTGTGACGGCGTCGAATTCGCCCTTCGCGGTGATGTCGGCGACGATGTCGCGGGCCACCTTGCGCATCCGCGGTTCCAGCCGCTGGACGTTGCGCGCGGTGAAACCCTGGTTGATCAACTTGCGGAAGTGGACGTGGCGGGGCGGATCGATGCCGGGCAGCATTGCCGAGTTCGGCCCGGCCTCGACCTGCACGAGCGTGTTGCCCTGGCTGCTGGCGAAGGTGTCGGTGTCGCTGCTGACCATACGCACGTCGGCGTGCTTGGTCAGCAGCCACGCCCTAGGCAGGCCGGGCAACTGCACCGGATGCACCGGGGCGCTCGCCCGCAGTCGGCTCATGGCGTCGAATGGGGCACCCGCGACGAAGGTGTCGGGATCCAGCAGCGCCGCGGCGTCGCGATCGGCCGCGCTGTCCTGGTTCTCCGGGACCAGGGAGCCCACCAGGGTGGGTTTGGGAACGCTCATCGGTTCTCCGATCCGGTCGGCAACGACGCCGTGATTCCGGCGATCACGACGTCCAGTCCGTCGCGAAAGCGGTGGGCGGCCTGGCGCTTCCCGCGGGGCGACGGCCGCGCCTCTTCCAGGCTGATCGATCCCAACAAATAGGTGTACAACACCGAATGCACGGCGGCCACAGCGGGTTTCGGCAGGCCGGCCTCTCGCAGCAACGAACGGCTCAGCGCGTCGAGCCGACGGGCCGGCTCACCCCCGCCGCTGGTCTGCAGCACGTTCGCCACGCCCGGAACCGCGACAATGACTTCTCTTGCGGCGCAGTATAATTCGATGAGTCGGACGTCCCATGGGCCGGCGTCGGTGATCGGGATGTCGTCCAGCACGGCTTCCGCAAGCAGTTCCAGGGCCGCCCGCTTGCCCGGGACGTGGTAGTACACCGAGGGCACCGCGGCGCCGAGCTCGCCGGCCAGCTGCCGCATGGTCACTCCCTGGACCCCGACCCGTCGGGCCAGGTCGTGCAGCGACGCCAGCACCTGCGCGCGGTCGAGTTCGCCATAGGGCCGCCGCGTCGCGGCCGTCATCGCGGCACCGTGCCGGCCTCGGTGGCCAACCAATTCCGCCGACATTCGAGCATTGTTCGAATCTACCCGGCATGGAGCCGCCTGCAAAGGCTCGGCGCGTCAAGCCGGCCGTCGCCCAACCCGATACCGCGTCGAGCGCCACTCGTTCGCGCGCCTGGTTGTCGCTCCGTGCGAGGGCCGCAATCGCCTGCGATCGGATCGGCGGCAAAGACATGCGGCGTGCTGCGCCGCGCCACCACCGGACGCGGTGCGGCCGCTGTTCGCCGGACCGCTGCGCCGCATGATCGACTGCGATGCCCGGCCGTAACGAGCGGGCTTTATAGTCCTGATGACCGTCTAACGACAGGACTCAAGATGGGAAATCCGAACGATCGGCGGGCCGTCGTCGCGACCGCCGCGCTGGCGATGGTCGCATTGGGGCCGAGCGTGTCGGCCTGCTCGAGCAAGAGCGGCGCACCGGCCGCCTCGACGTCCGCCACCCCGGCCGCGGTCAGCAGCACCGTGATGATCGACGGCAACAAGCACACGATGATCGCGGCCGTCGACTGCACGAGCTCGGCGGCGCAACCCAACGCGACGCCGCCGGAGTCCGGTGATCTCACCACCCGAGTCAGCGTCCACGACGACACGGCGTCGGTGTCGCTGGCGCTGTCGGACGAACAACCGCCCACCGTCGACGGTTTCGGCATCTCGCTGAAGCTGGACAACGGCCAATTCCAACTGCCCTACCAGGGAACCAAATCGCCGACGCAGGTGCAGGCCACCAAGGACGGCAAGAATTACACCGTGACCGGCACCGGCGAGGGCAGCGCCCCCGGTCAAAGCGGCCTGCGCCAGGTCACCTTCGGCATCCACGTCACCTGCCCGTAGGGGCCGCGTCGCCGCACCCGTCACTCGCGCCCCGCGCAGGTGGGGGCCGCGCATTCGCCCGCCTCACAGCGACAACGGTGGTTTCGTCCGGTCCGGCCCGCGCGCGGCGCCCAGCGGGCCCCGTTGTCGCTACGAGGCGGGCACTTGTCCTACGCCCCCGGAGAGGACGCCGCCGGGGCATTGTCTCGACGGCGCCCCTCTGAAATGCTGGCGGCTTGGACATTTTGGCGCAGTGGCGAACCGGCGGCACCGAACTCCGTTGGCGGTCGACGACCGCCGCCAACGGAGCCCGCGAGGTCGCCGTGTTCAGCCGCCGCTGCGGCACGCCGGGCGCGCCGCCGTTGGTGCTGGTGCACGGCTTCCCCACCTCCAGCGTCGACTTTTACGCGCTCGCCGGCGAACTGGCCGCCGAGTTCGACGTCTATGCGCTCGACTTTCCCGGCTATGGGCTGTCCGACAAGCCACCCGAGCCGTACGTGTACTCGCTGTACGACGACGCGCGGCTGCTGGTGCACGCGATCGGCGAAGTGTGGCGGCTCACCGACTACCGCATGGTCACCCACGACCGCGGGTGCAGCGTCGGCCTGATCGCGCTCGGGATGCTGGCGGAGCAGGCGGCGCCGCCCCGCGACCTGATCCTGACGAACGGCAACATCTACCTGCCGCTGGCCAACCTGACGGCGTTTCAGACGGCGTTGCTCGATCCCACTACCGCCAGGGACACCGCCGCGGCGGTGACCCCGGAGCTGCTGGCGGCCGGCTTGGGCGCCAGCACCTTCATGCCGCGCCGCACGCTCGAGGACCCCGAGATCGCCGCGCTGGCGGCCTCCTTCGCCCACAACGACGGCATCCGGGTGCTGCCCGACACCATCCAGTACCTTCACGAGCGCGCCGCCGACGAAACCCGTTGGCTGCAAGCGCTTTCCACCAGCGAGGTCGACACCACCGTCGTGTGGGGGCTGCACGACAACGTGGCGCCGCTGCGGGTGCCCAATCACGTCTGGCAGACGTATCTCAAGGGCAAACCGGGCCGCAACCGCTACTGGGTGGTGCCGGGTGCCGACCACTACCTGCAGTGCGACGCCCCCGCGCAGCTGGCCGAGATCGTCCGCCTCACCGCGCGGGGCGGCGACATCCCGCTGCAGACGCTCGGCGATCGACCCGGCGGCGCGGTGCTGATCGACGCGACCGGTTAACCCGTCACGACCGGCAGCGCGCCGGCCCCGGGGCGTACCGAACCAATCGACGCGAGGCGCCGCCCGTCAACCCAGCGCCTCGGGCAGCACCACCTCGCCCACCCGCCGCAGATACGGCCAGGCGATGTCCGGGGGCAGCCCACCGCACAACGGCGACAGGTTGAGCACCTGGCCGGACCGCACTCGCGAGATCGCTTCCGGCACCGAGATGATGACGTGTGAGGTGCCGGTCTCGCGCAGCTCGTCGACGGTGTTCACGTGTGAGAAGCCGGCCGTCGTCTCGTCCCCGGGATTCCAGGCGGCGTAGGCCCGCACGTCGTGCAGCAGGTGCTCCCCGATCTCCTTCCACGCGTGGTCGACGTCGTCGGCAACGAACACCACCGACGGGGTATTGCGGTCGGGAAACATCGTGGGCCCGGGCTGGTGGCCGTGCTCGCGGCACGCCTCCTCGTAGGCCTCCCGCATGCCGGGCGCGTTGGCGTTGCCCAACATGCCCAGCCCGTATCGGCCGGCGCGGCGGGCCGCGGCGACCGTTCCGCCGCCCCACATCAGGCCCGGCCCGCCCGGGGTCAGCGGCCGGGGCGTCACCGAGATGCGCCGCCCGTCCTGGACGACGGTCTCCCCGGCGAGCAGCCGCCGCAGCAACGCCAGCTTCTCGTCGCACAGGCGGCCGCGCGTCTTCATCGACACGCCGAAGTGTTCGAACTCCTCGGGTCGATACCCCAACGCCAGGATGTAGGAGGCCCGTCCGTTGCTGAGGATGTCCAGCACCGCCATGTCCTCGGCGAGCCGCACGGTCTCGTAGAACGGGAGGATCAAGATCAGACTGAGCGCCAGCCGCTGCGTCCGCGCGGCCACCGCCGACGCCAGCAGGAACGGTGACGGCAGATAGCCGTCCTCGGAGCCGTGGTGCTCGCACAGCACGGCGGCCAGGCCGCCATGCTCTTCGGCCCATGCGCTCATCTCGGGTGCTGCGGCGTACAGATCGGTTGGGGCGGCGGCCCATTCGGGATCACGCATGTCGAAGCGCAGTGTGTACACGGCCCTACTCCTCGCTGGCTCGATCTTCCCGACGTACGTTACACGTTGCGCCCAAGACGTAAAGCGGCGCGCGTCGGCCCGCGGCCGGGTGGGCCGGATGCGGGTGGTCAGCGCGGGGCCCGATGTCGTTGCCGCACAACCGGGATTGTTCAGTTCGCCGGAGCTGCCCCCGACGGTCCAGCGAAAAGCGTTTGCCGCGTGGTGGGGCCCACCGGATAGTCTGCGGGCGTGACGGTCAATCCCCTCGAGGAGTTGACGCTGCCGCAGCTGCGCCGCCGCACCAGCATGAAATGGCGGGCGCACCCCGCCGACGTGTTGCCGCTGTGGGTCGCCGAGATGGACGTCCGGCTACCCCCGACCGTCGCCGAGGCGGTCCACGCCGCCATCGACGACGGCGACACCGGCTACCCGTACGGCACGGACTTCGCCGAGGCGGTCAGCGGGTTCGCGTCGCGGCGCTGGCAATGGCACGACCTCGAGGTCGCCCGCACCGCGCTGGTCCCCGACGTCATGCTGGGGGTCGTCGAGCTGCTGCGGCTGATCACCGGCCGGGGCGACGCGGTGGTGGTCAACCCGCCGGTCTACGCGCCGTTCTACGCGTTCGTGGCGCACGACGGCCGCCGGGTGATCGAGGCGCCGCTGAGCGCGGCCGGCCGCATCGATCTCGACGCGTTGGCGGACGCGTTCGGCCGCGCCCGGTCCGCGGCGTCGACGGGTGCGGTCGCCTACCTGCTGTGCAACCCGCACAATCCGACCGGAACGGTGCACACGAGCGACGAACTGCGCGAGGTCGCCTCGCTCGCCCGCCGGTTCGACGTCCGGGTGGTGTCCGACGAGATCCACGCGCCCGTCGTCCTCACCGGCGCGCGGTTCGTCCCGTTCCTGACGGTGCCGGGCGCGGAGAACGCGTTCGCCCTGCTCTCGGCGTCCAAGGCGTGGAACCTGTCCGGGCTCAAGGCCGCCCTCGCCGTCGCCGGCCCCGAGGCGTCGGCGGATTTGCGCCGCATGCCCGAGGAGGTCAGCCACGGGCCCAGCCACCTCGGCGTCATCGCACACGCCGCGGCATTCAGCGGCGGGGACGACTGGCTCGACGCGCTGCTCGACGGCCTCGACGACAACCGCGCTCTGCTCGCCGAGTTGATCGACCAGCATCTCCCCCGCGTCAAATATCAACGCCCACAGGGCACTTATCTCGCGTGGCTGGACTGTCGAGCGTTGGGTTTCGACGAGGATGACGCCGCCGAAGGCCTTGCGGTGGTGGCCGACCTCGCGGGGCCCGCGCGCTGGTTCCTCGACCAGGCCCGCGTGGCGCTGAGCTCCGGTCACGTCTTCGGGACCGGTGGCGCGGGCCACGTGCGGCTCAACTTCGCGACCTCGAGGTCGATCCTGGCTGAGGCCGTCGCGCGCATGGGCCGCGCCCTGTCCGGTGCCCGCTGACGCCCGTCGCGCTCGACGACGCCGCCCGGGACAACGAATTGCCCACTAGACGAACTCGCGCCGGCGCGAGAGGCTTGCAGAGGTGCCGGCCTACCGGAGGAGCTGAATATGCGTGTGCTGCGAACCCCGGACTCCCGATTCGAAAACCTGGAGGACTACCCGTTCGTAGCGAATTATCTCGATGTGACGGCCAGCGACACCCCGCCCCTGCGGATGCACTTCCTGGACGAAGGACCGTCCGACGGGCCGCCGATCGTATTGCTGCACGGCGAACCCACGTGGAGCTACCTCTACCGCACCATGATCCCGCCGCTGGCCGACGCCGGGAACCGCGTGCTCGCTCCCGACCTGATCGGCTTCGGCCGATCGGACAAACCCAGCCGGCCCGAGGATTACACCTACCTGCGCCACGTCGAGTGGGTGACGGCCTGGTTCGAACGCCTGAACCTGCGCGACGTCACGCTGTTCGTCCAGGACTGGGGGTCGCTGATCGGACTGCGCATCGCCGCCGAGCAGGGTGACCGCGTCGGGCGCCTCGTGGTGGCCAACGGCTTCCTGCCCACCGCGCGGCGGCGCGTCTCCCCCGCGTTCCACCTGTGGCGCGGCTTCGCCCGCTACTCCCCGGTCCTGCCCGCCGGTCGGATCGTCGCGACGGCAACGGTGCGCCGGGTGTCGGCCAAGGTGCGGGCCGGCTACGACGCGCCCTTCCCCGACAAGGCGTATCAGGCCGGGGCGCGGGCGTTCCCGCAGTTGGTGCCGACCTCGCCGGACGACCCGGCGATTCCGGCTAACCGCCGGGCCTGGGACGCGCTAGGCCGTTGGGACAAGCCATTTCTGGCCATCTTCGGGGCGCGCGACCCCATCCTCGGACGCGCGGACCGCCCGCTGATCAGCCACATCCCCGGCGCCGCCGGCCAGCCGCACGCCCGCATCAACGCGGGTCACTTCATCCAGGAGGACAGCGGTCCCGAGCTGGCCGAGCGGGTGCTGTCGTGGCAGAAGGCCGTGCTGTGACGCGCGCGCCTCAGCGGCTGTTGATCAACCGGACAACGCCGCGCATGACCGCACGGCTCACCCCGCGGCGGAGCTGATCGATCCGGCCACCGGTGTCCGGGAGCGGCGCCTGCCCAAGCCGCGGGAACAACGCCAACGCGTTGTCACGCTCGATCGCGGCGCGGCCGCGCGCGTCGAGCCCCGGGTAGGCCTCCAGGCCCGCGGCGAACAACTTGCCGGCCGCGGTGGGCGCATAGGGCCAGTCGGAGCCGAAGGTGACGTGGCCGGGCTTGGCGAACGCTAGCAGGCTCGGCAGCGCGGCGGCGCTAGAGGACAACGCGGTGTCGAAGTAGAAGCTCGCGAAGTCGTCGAGGTTGTCGGTCAGGCCGCGTCCGGTGTCGCCGGTGATGCTGACCGCCATCCGGTGCGAGGCGTAGGGTACGAAGCCGCCCGCGTGGCTGAGCACGAACTTGATGTTCGGGTAGGCGCGGCAGATGCCGTTGCGCACAAGCAGATACGCGGCGCGGGTGGTGTCGAGCAGGAAGTCCGCCGCGAACGGGACGATACCCTCGACGGGCGGCCCGGGCAGCTCGCCGGGGTGGATGAACACCACGGCCGACCGGTCGTCGAGCGCCGCGAAGAGGTCGTCCTGGCCGTCGGCGCCGAGGTAGGTCCCTGCGCTGTTGGCAAGCAGCACAACGCCGTCCGCGCGCAGGTCGTCCAGAGCCCTGGCGACCTCGTCAACGGATTCGGCGAGGTGCGGCGTGGGCACCGTCGCGAAAAAGCCGAACCGGTCCGGTTGCGCCGCAACGAGTTCGGCCAGGTAGTCGTTAAGGTCGCGGGCGAGTTTCGCCGCGTCCGCGGGGCTGGAGACGATCGCGGTGCCCGGCGTCGAGACCGAGAGGATCGCGGTGCCGACGTCGAGCTCGGCCATGGTGGACAGCGAGGCCTCGGGGCTCCACTCGGGTAATTGGCGCCCGCCGGCGTCAAGCCTGCCGGTCCGTGCCAGCACCTCGCGGTAGAAGGGCGGGATGGCGTGGTGATGGGTGTCGATCCGCAACACGGCTCTCCTCTGGTCGGTGGTCCCCCAATTCTTGGCCATCGGAGGCCGACGATGAAACGATCACCGCATGGACGGAGCGTTGATGGGATTGATGGGCATGGTCGTGGGCGCGTCGGCCGCGGGTGCGGCGGGCGTCGCACGCTCGGTCTCGGACACCGTGCTGCCGCGGATGATGGGAAACGCCGACCACCGACACCAGATGAGCTTGCAACTGCACGCCCAGCGCTGCGAGGCGTTGCAACGGTGGCGCACCGGCCTGGCCGGTGCGCGCGACGCTTACCAACGGTGGGCGTGCGGCGGGCGAGTCGGCGAGCCGCCCAACGTCGTGGGAGACGAATGGTTCGAGGGCCTGCGGCCCCATCTGCCCACCACCGGCGACACGGCGAAGTACCGCTCGGCGCACGAAATACATTGCGATAATCAGACTCTCACCCTGCTCTCCCTCGAGATCGGTCGCCTGGAACAGGACTGGACCGAGGAGGTTAGGGGCCGTCGGCGACGGGATCGCCGGGGCTGACGGTCGGCTACGCGGGCGGGGTCAGCGCCCGCTTGAGCAACGCGGCGAACTCCCCCGGGCATTCGAGCGGGGTGAAATGCCCGACGCCGTCGACCACCGTCACCGTCACGTCGGCGAAGAAATCGTCGAGCCGGTCTGCCCACGCGCGGGGAAACAGCGGGTCGGACCCGGGCCACAGCACCGACGTCGGGGTCCCGATCCGCCGGTCACGCGCGGGTGGGCGTTCCGCCGTGGCCGTGGCCACCGTGCCGGAACCCGCCCGGTACCAGCCGATCGACGCGGCGAACGCCCCGGGCGGCGAATACCGGGCAACGAGGTGCTCGAGGTCCGCGTCGGGAAGGTCGAAGGCGGGCCCCGACCAATGGGTCCAGAAGTGCTTCAGGTAGCCGCGCACCGCGTCGGCGTTGCCGTCGATCAACAACTCGGACAGCGCCAGCCGATGAAAGGGCTGATACCAGAACTCTTTTTGCGCGTCTGCGTTGAGGATCCGGCCGCCGACCCCCGGCAGCGGCGGCGACACCACCAGGTGGGCGACAAGCTCGGGCCGATGGGTGGCAAGCTGTTGCGCCACCCGGCTGCCGACGTCGTAGCCGCCGATGACGGGGCGCCGCAGACCGAGCTCTTCGATGAGCGCCGCGACGCTGCGCGCCTGGGCCGCCGCGCCGTAGCCCTCAGCCGGATCGACGCGATGCTTGTCCGATTCCCCGAAACCCCGGAGGTCGGGCACGACCACGTCGACGTCGTCGCCGAGTAGCGGCACGACCCGCCGAAAATCGGTGCGGTCGCCGGGCCAGCCGTGCAGCAGCACCACCGGCGGACCGCCGCCGCCGTACCGCTCATAGGCGAGGCGGAAACCGTCGCACGCAGAGCTCATTCGCATGGCCGAAACGTTCTCAGCCGGTGACCGCGAGCACGGCCTCGGCCAGCTCCGGCCGGCACACCACCAGGTCCGGCAACTTCGGATCCCGTTGGTTGTAAACCAAGCCGGAGCCGTCGATCCGCGAGGTGTGCAGGCCGGCCGCACGCGCGACGGCGACCGGGGCCGCCGAATCCCACTCGAACTGCCCCCCGGCGTGCACGTACACGTCGGACACGCCCTGAACGATGGAGGCCACCTTCGCTCCGGCGGAACCCATCTCGACCAGCACGCCGTCCAGCGCGTCGCGCACCGCCAAGGCGATGGCCGGGGGCCGGGTGCGCGACACCACGATGCGCGGCTTGCCCGGCGCGGCCGGCGGCGCCGCCACCTCCGGAGTGGCCCAGGTGATGTCTTGTGCCGGCAAGGCGACCGCGCCGGCGATCAGCTCACCGGCCTCCCACAGGGCGACGTGCACCGCCCAGTCGTCGCGGCCGAGCTCGGAGAACTCCCGCGTCCCGTCCAGCGGATCGACGATCCACACGCGCTGCGCGGTCAGCCGGACCGGATCGTCGGCGCCCTCCTCGGACAACACCGCGTCGTCCGGGCGCTCTTCGGCAAACGCCTGCATCAGGAACTCGTGGGAACGCTTGTCCCCGGCGTCTTTTCGTTCGCGAGCGTCGGCGTCGGCGAACTCTTGGCGCACGTCGAGCAGCAGCCGGCCTGCCTCGGTGGCCAGCCGCGCGGCCAGTTCGTGGTCATTCATCCGCAACTCCCTGGACCGTGGCACCCTTTTTGTTGGTAGCGTTGACCAACTTTACCGTGCCATTGCGGGGGTGCGGGCCCACGCCCCCCGGACGTGAAATTTCCGGCGCAACCGGTAATCCTGTTGAGCGTGAGCGTGAGCGGCGGCGGCGACGCCCCTTCTTCGAACCCGTTGCGGCGCATTCCGCGCGGGCGCCCGCTGCTGGTCGGGGCGGGTGCGGCCATGCTACTGGTGGCGGTCCTGACGTTTGTGGGTTTCAAGCTGAGCGGCGACCACCCGCCAACCCCGGCCGCGCAGCCGCCCGCGCCGCCGGACACCTACGCCATCCCCGGCTGCTACAACCTGTCGGCTCCTCCGGTCGAACGTCCCAAGTCGCTGAACGTGCTGGGCTGCGCGAGTGTCGCCGTTGCGCTGCAAGGCATGTCGTGGAGCGGGTGGGGCCCTCAGGGCGCCGACGGGACCGGCACGGCGGTCTTCAAGGTGTGCGACCCGAACTGCGCGGCGGGGTATCAGCTCACCGAGCCGGTCGTCGTCCACGCGTGGAATCCGCGGCCGCCGCGCCGGGAGGCCATCTGCCAGGTGGGGCTCAAGATCTTCGCCGACATGATCCTGGCGTTCCCGCAGGGCGTTCCCCCGCCCACCGTGCAGAAGATGAACGCCGAGTACGACGGGCACCCGGCGGTGCACTTCGCCAACTACTCGAGCGGCGAAACCCGCGGCACGCAGTTCATCGGTTACACGTTCTGCAACTGACGGACCGCCGCTAGACCTCGACGACCACGGCGCCGCCCTGGCCCCCACCCGCGCACATCGCGGCGACGCCGATGCCGCCGCCGCGGCGGGCCAGTTCGTAGACGAGCGTGGTGACCATGCGGGCGCCCGAGGCGGCGATGGGGTGCCCCAGGCTGCAGCCGCTGCCGGAGAAGTTCACCTTCTCCTCGTCGATGCCGTATTCCCGGCACGCCGCGATCGGCACCGAGGCGAACGCCTCGTTGATCTCCCAGAGCGCCACGTCACCGGCCGACAGGCCGGCCCGCTGCAGCACCTTGCCGATCACCTTGACCGCGCCCAGGCCCGTGTCCCGGGGCGCCACCCCCGCAGCGGCCCAGGCCTTGACGGTGCCCATCACGTGAAGGTTTTCCGCGGCGGCGTAGTCGCTGTCGACCAGGGCCACCGCCGCGGCCGCGTCGTTGGTGCCGCTGCTGTTGCCGGCGGTGATCGAGAACCCCTCGATCTCGGGATGCAAAACCTTGAGCCCGGCCAGCTTCTCCACGGTGGTGTCGCGCCGGGGGTGTTCGTCGACGGCGAACTCCGTCACCGAGCCGTCGAACTGCGTCACCTTCAGCGGAATGATCTCGTCGAGGAACTTGCCGGCGTCGATGGCGGCGATCGCCCGCTGATGCGAGCGGGCGGCCCAGGCGTCCATCTCCTCGCGGGTGATGCCCACCGCCTGGGCGGTGTTCCAGCCGACCGTGATCGACATGTCCTTGGCCGGCGCGTCGGGCGTCTCGACATGGGTCGGCGGCATCCAGCGCTCCTCGAACTTCAGCTCGGGCCCCGGGATGCGCCAGTTGGTCAGCGGCGTCATCGACAGCGACTGCACGCCACCGGCGATGAGCACGCGCTCCATTCCCGAGCCGATCTGCGCCGCGGCGTTGCCGATGGCCGTCAGGCTGCCGGCGCAGTGCCGGTTGACCGATTGACCCGGCACGCCTTCCAGGCCGGTCGCCGTCGCGGCGTATCGCGCCAGATCGCCTCCGCCGTAATGCGATTCGGCAAAGATAATGTCGTCGATGGCCGACGGGTCAACGCCGGAGCGGCGCACCACCTCGGGCAGCACCGTGGTGATCAACGTCTCCGGCGGGGTGTTGACCAGCGTGCCCTTGAAGGAGCGGCCGATGGCCGTCCGGACGGCACCGACGATTACGGGTGTGGCCATGGTGTCAACCTCGAACAGGTCTTGGCTGCGGTCGGCAGCGCGGTCATCAGATGTGGCGAATCGTAACAAATACCGTATGACCAATAGTAAATGGCCTGAGTTCGGCCGCGCCGGGCGCGCGGCGGTGGCGGGCGGCTGGTGGACCGGCGGGGCCCGGGCCGGGGAGCTCACAGGACACAATGGAGCGATGACTACCAGATCGCTCGCCGCGCGCGACGCAACCGAGTTGACCGCTTACCGGGTGGGGGCGCTGTTGCTCGGCATGGGCACCCTGCACTTCGTGGCACCCAAGCCGTTCGACGGCATCGTGCCCGCCGAGCTGCCCGGCGACGCGCGGTTCTACACCTACGCCTCGGGGGCGGCGGAGCTCGGCGTCGGGGCGCTGCTGCTTGCGCGTCGCACTCGGCGGTTCGGCGCGCTGGCGGCGGTGGCCCTGTTCCTGGGGGTGTTCCCGGCCAACCTCAACATGTGCCGGCTGTGGTGGGACAAGCCGTGGGCGATGCGCATCGTCGCCCTGGCCCGGCTACCACTGCAGGTCCCGATGATCACCACGGCGCTGAAGATCCGCCGCAACAGCTGAGGCTTTCGTTCAGAGGGGAAATGCGACGCTCGGCGACGCCCGATGCGGCGTGAATTGCGTTGTCGGCGTTGCCGTAGGGACGGGAGATGAGCGTGGTGGGTCAGACGGAGATCGCGGCGGTGCTGGCGGTGGGGGCCGCGCTGATGATCGGCATCGGCGACGTCGCCCAGCAGCGCTCGGCCCAACAGGTCACCGAGCAGTCGGTCGGCACCGTCGCTCTGCTTCGCCGGCTGCTCCGGGACCGCCGGTGGTGGGCGGGCAGCCTGGTCGCCGGCGCCGGTTTCGGCCTGCAGGCCGCGGCACTGGGGCTGGGTTCAGTGGTTCTGGTGCAGGCCCTGTCGGTGACCTCGCTCCTGTTCGCCCTGGTCCTCAACGCCAGGGTGAATCACCGCAAAATCAGTCGCGCGCAAGGCATTTGGGCCACCCTGCTGGTCGCCGCCGTCGCGGTGGTGGTGACGGTCGGCGATCCCGGCGAGGGCACGCCCCGAGGATCGGTGAAGACCTGGACCGTGGTCGCGCTGATCGTCGGCCCGGCGCTGATCCTCTGCGTGGTCGGCGCCCGCATGTTCCCCGGCTCGGTCGGTGCGCTGCTGCTGGGTGTGTTGTCCGGCTCGCTGTGGGGCATTTTCACGGTACTGACCAAGGGCGTGGTCGACCGGCTCGACCACGGCATCCTGGCAGTGCTGCGGCTGCCCGAGCTCTACGTGTGGCTGGCCCTGGCGATCGCCGCGACCGCCTGGGAACAGTCGGCGTTTCGGGCCGGTCCCCTCACCGCGTCGCTGCCGGCGGTGACGGTCACCGAGCCCATCGTCGGGGCGGTGCTGGGCGTCACCGTGTTGGGTGAGACGTTGCAGACCACCGGTCCGCGCGTGGCGGCCCTGACCATTTCCGTCGCAGTCATGGTGGCTGCCACGGTGGCGCTGGCGCACAGCCAGGCCGCGGGCAGCCGCGAGGCCGAGAGCCGCACGCCCGCAACGGAATCAACCTGACGGCAAACATTCGCTTCCTCGACGCCCGCCGCTGTCGTATGCTCCATCCGCACACAACTCTCCAATAGCCAACGCGCGGGGGTGCGCCGAACGCTTGCCGAGCCGATTACGCAGGAAAGGCACCCCGACCATGCGCCAGCTAGCAGCCATTGCCGCCATTGCCGCGATCGCGGCCTCGGCCGCCGCGTGCGGTGACGACAAGCAGGCCGCGCCCGCGTCCTCGTCGAGCAGCACCACCACGACCACCGCGAGCAAACCTCCACTGGCGCAGCCGGCGCTGGGCGGTCTGCTGCTGACGCCGCCCGAGGTCGACGCGGCGCTGGGTGTGGCGGGCTCGAAGACCTTGGAGCCCATCAACCAGCCGAAGGGCGACAACCCGACCGACGTGTTCCCCAAGAGCTACAAGTTCCCCGACGACTGTCTGTTTGTGATGGGGCCCGCCGAGGCGTCGGTCTATGGGGGCAGCGGCTTCACCGCGGTGCAGGGGGAACGCGACGGCACGTCGAGCGATCCGGGCACCCCGGACGTCCAGCAAACGGTGGTGTTGTTCCCGTCCGCCCAGCAGGCCAACGCCTTCTTCACCTCGTCCGCGCAACGCTGGCCGGGGTGCAGCAACCGGGGTGACACCGTGCCCGGTGAGGGCGACAACCCGACGGTCACCTGGAAGGTGGGGCCCGTCGCCAACAACAACTCGGTGCTGAGCGCCACCACGTCGCTGAGCCTGTCCAAGGGCGACCAGACCATGATATCGGGGACCTGCCAGCGAGCGCTGACAGTCCGCAACAACGTGGTCGTCGACGTCGAGGCGTGCAAGACCGCCGACATCGGCGACACGGCCGTCAATGTCGCGAACCAGATCGCCGGGAAAGTCGACAAACAGTAGACCGGCCTCGCCAATTGCCGGGGCACACAGCCGATTCGACGGGCGTGGCTCATGATGGGTTGTCGCCGAACGCGTTTGCGCAATGTCTTCCGGGACCGAGCAGCCTGTCTTATGCTCCGCTGACGGCCGTCACTCGAGCGAAAGGACACCCCCATGCGCCAGTCGACAGCCGGAGTCGCGGTCGCCGCCGCACTGCTCGTCGCGGCGTGTGGCAACGACAGCTCCGGCACATCGTCGTCGACCACCACGAGCACCAGCACGTCCAACGGCGGCCCCCTGGCGCAGGCGGGCCATCGGCGAGCCGACGCGTCGAAGAACGCCCGCGCCTGTTCGGGGGCGGGGAACAGCACCACG
>NZ_LZKC01000316.1:0-23410 GCF_001672685.1 Mycobacterium sp. E2462 | reverse complement strand
CGGCCGCTCGGCGCACACCCGCCGCGCCTACCTCGGCGATCTGCGGTCGCTGTGGGCGTTTCTGCAGCAGCGCGGCGTCGACCTCGCGGGATTGAGCCTGCCGCTGTTGCGCGCCTGGCTGGCGTCGGCCGCGGGGGCCGGGACGGCCCGCACGACGCTGGCCCGGCGCACCTCGGCCGTCAAGTCCTTCACCGCATGGGCCGTCCGCCGCGGCCTGCTCGCCGAGGACCCCGCCGCGCGGCTGCAGGTGCCCAAGGCGCACCGCACGTTGCCGGCGGTGCTGCGCCAGGACCAGGCCCTCGACGCCATGAGCGCCGCCAAGTCCGGTGCGCAACAAGGGGATCCGAGAGCGCTGCGGGACCGGCTGATCGTCGAGATGTTGTACGCCACCGGGATCCGGGTGAGCGAGCTGTGCGGCTTGGACGTCGACGATGTCGACTCCCATCATCGGCTGATTCGGGTCCTCGGCAAGGGCAACAAGCAGCGCACCGTGCCCTTCGGCGTGCCCGCGGCCGACGCGCTCGGCGCGTGGCTGAGCACCGGCCGGCCGGCGCTGGCGACCGCGGAGTCGGGTCCTGCGCTGCTGTTGGGCGCCCGGGGCCGGCGCCTCGACGTGCGGCAGGCCCGCACCGTCGTGCATGAGACGGTCTCGGCCGTCGACGGCGCCCCGGACATCGGACCGCACGGGCTGCGGCACAGCGCGGCCACTCACCTGTTGGAGGGTGGGGCCGACCTGCGGGTGGTCCAGGAGCTGCTCGGCCATTCGAGCCTGGCGACGACGCAGCTCTACACCCACGTCGCGGTGTCGCGGCTGCGGGCGGTGCACGACCAGGCGCATCCCCGGGCCTGACGTCCGGTCGCCGCGGACGCCGGCGGCTCTCTCCGGGGTGGCAGGCGAAGTGCCCGCCTCGTAGCGACAAGCGCGGCACCGCGCGGGGTGGCTCTCGTCGGGGTGGCAGGCGAAGTGCCCGCCTCGTAGCGACAAGCGCCGCCACGTGACCCGTGGCGGCCTGTTGTCGCTCTGAGGCGGGCACAACGGCATTAGCCCCCGAACCCGAGGCTCCTGGGGCCCGTGGGACTGGTGATCCGACCCCGCGGGCGCAGCGGCTTGAGCCGGATCGGCGTCGACCCCAACAGCCCCAGCGGGTCGACGTAGTGCGCTCCCGACGCCGGCCCCCACATGGCGCCCCAGTGCAGGCACGCCGCTGCCGGGCACCCGGAGTGCCCGGCCAGCAGCTCACCCAGCGCGGTTCCGGCCGTCACCTGTTGGCCTGCCCGCACCGCCGTCCGCACGGGCTCGTAGCTCGTGCGCAGTCCGCCCGGATGCGCCACCGATACCACCGGCCGCCCCGCCAGCGAACCGGCGAACACCACGACGCCGTCGCCCGCGGCGTACACCGGTTGGCCGGGCCGCCCGGCCAGGTCAACGCCGCGGTGGCCGGGCAGCCAGTCGGGCGTCGGCGCGTCGAAACCCCGGGTCACGGCCGGGACGGGCTGCAGCGGCCAGTCCAGCCGGCCCTCGTCCGCGTGCGCCGCCCCGGCGGCGCCGATGCTCACCACCAGCGTCGACGCGGCGGCGCCGATGCTCACCACCAGCGTCGACGCGGCGGCGCCGATGCTCACCACCAGCGCCGGCGCGGCGGCCACGAGAATTGACCCGACGGTCAGCGCCACACGCCGCACCCAGGCAGTCCAGCGTGACCGCGACGGCCGCACCAGCCGGGTCGGCAGCGGCTGTGGACAGAACCACCTGCTGAGTCGGTGTAAACTGCTGGTCGCAGCTCGTTCGCGGGCTGACTTCGCGCGTCCGCACCGCGGTCCCTTTCCACTAGGTCCGCACCAGCATGCCGAGCGGTCCCGCCTCACCAGCGGGTTCGGCAGCAGCAGGCGCCAGGGCCCGGCTTCACCCGACGCCGGGCGACAACCGACACAAATTAAGGCACAACCATGGCCGTAGTCACCATGAAGCAGCTGCTGGATAGCGGCACCCACTTCGGGCACCAGACCCGTCGCTGGAATCCCAAGATGAAGCGGTTCATCTTCACCGACCGCAACGGCATCTACATCATCGACTTGCAGCAGACGCTGACCTTCATCGACAAGGCGTACGAGTTCGTCAAGGAGACCGTCGCCCACGGTGGATCGGTGCTGTTCGTCGGCACCAAGAAGCAGGCGCAGGAGTCGGTCGCCGCCGAGGCGACCCGGGTCGGCATGCCGTATGTGAACCAGCGCTGGCTGGGCGGGATGCTCACCAACTTCTCCACGGTCCACAAGCGGCTGCAGCGCCTCAAGGAGCTCGAGGCGATGGAGCAGACCGGTGGCTTCGAGGGTCGCACCAAGAAGGAAATCCTGATGCTGACCCGGGAGAAGAACAAGCTGGAGCGCAGCCTGGGCGGTATCCGCGACATGGCCAAGGTGCCGTCGGCGATCTGGGTCGTCGACACCAACAAGGAGCACATCGCCGTCGGTGAGGCCCGCAAGCTGGGCATCCCGGTCATCGCGATCCTGGACACCAACTGCGACCCGGACGAGGTCGACTACCCGATCCCGGGCAACGACGACGCGATCCGCTCCGCCGCGCTGCTCACCAAGGTGATCGCCTCCGCGGTCGCCGAGGGCCTGCAGGCCCGCGCCGGCGTCGGCCGCGGCGACGGCAAGCCCGAGGCGCAGGCCGCCGAGCCGCTCGCCGAGTGGGAGCAGGAGCTGCTCGCTTCGGCGACCGCGACCGCCGCTCCGGCCGGCAACGACGCCACGGCCGGCGCCCCCGAACCAACCCCCACGGAAGGCTAATATGGCGAACTTCACCGCCGCCGACGTCAAGCGGCTCCGGGAACTCACCGGGGCCGGCATGCTCGACTGTAAGAACGCGCTGGCCGAGTCCGACGGCGACTTCGACAAGGCCGTCGAGGCGCTGCGCATCAAGGGCGCCAAGGACGTCGGCAAGCGGGCCGAGCGGGCCACGGCCGAGGGCCTGGTCGCGGCCAAGGACGGCGCGCTCATCGAGCTGAACTCCGAGACGGACTTCGTCGCCAAGAACGCCGAGTTTCAGGCGCTCGCCGACCAGATCGTCACGGCCGCCGTCGCGTCCAAGGTCGCCGACCTCGCCGAGCTCAACGCCGCGAGCGTCGACGGCGGCAAGACTGTCGAGCAGGCGATCGCCGAGCTCTCCGCCAAGATCGGCGAGAAGCTGGTGTTGCGCCGCGTCGCCAACTTCAGCGGCACCGTCGAGACCTACCTGCACCGTCGCGCGGCCGACCTGCCGCCGGCGGTGGGCGTGCTCGTCGAGTACGAGGGCTCGGATTCCGACGCCGCCCACGCGGTCGCGCTGCAGATCGCCGCGCTCAAGGCGCGCTACCTGTCCCGCGACGACGTGCCGGAGGACGTGGTGGCCAGCGAGCGCCGCATCGCCGAGGAGACCGCCAAGGCGGAGGGCAAGCCCGAGCAGGCCCTGCCCAAGATCGTCGAGGGCCGGCTCAACGGATTCTTCAAGGACGCCGTGCTGCTCGAGCAGCCGTCGGTGTCCGACAGCAAGAAGACCGTCAAGGCGCTGCTGGACGACGCCGGCGTCACCGTGACCCGGTTCGTTCGCTTCGAGGTGGGCCAGGCTTAACGCGCGAGCCCCGGCGCGTTAGCGTCGGGGCTATGCGACACGTGCACGCCTTCGGCGACGACGCTCTGGGTGAGCTGGACGCGGTGGGCCTGGCCGACGCCCTGCGCGCCGGCCTGGTCGGCCGGGCGGAGGTGGTCGAGGCCGCCATCGCCCGCACCGAGGCCGTCGACCCCCTCCTCAACGGCCTGGCCTACGCGGCCTTCACCCAGGCCCGGGCCGCCGTGGCGGGCGGGGCCGAGGCCGGCGACCGCCGGTTCTTCGAGGGCGTGCCGACGTTCGTCAAGGACAACGTCGACGTGGCCGGCCAGCCGAGCATGCACGGCGCCGACGCGTGGACCCCGTTCGACGCCGCCGCCGACAGCGTGTTCACCCGGCTCTACCTCGCTACGGGGTTGACGTCGGCGGGCAAGACGCAACTCTCGGAGTTCGGCTTCAGCGCGTCGGCCGAACACCCGCGGCTGGGCCCGGTCCGCAACCCGTGGAACACCGACTACACGGCGGGGGCGTCGTCGTCGGGCTCCGGCGCCTTCGTGGCGGCCGGGGTGGTCCCGATCGCGCACGCCAACGACGGCGGGGGATCGATCCGAATTCCCGCCGCCTGCAACGGGCTGGTCGGCCTCAAGCCCTCCCGCGGACGGCTTCCGCTGGACCCGGTGTTGCGGCGGATGCCGGTGGGCATCGTGGCCAACGGGGTCCTCACCCGCTCCGTGCGTGACACGGCGGCGTTCTACCGGGAGGCCGAACGTATCTGGCGGAACCCCAAGCTCGCGCCGGTCGGCGACGTCACCGGGCCCGGCCGGCAACGGCTGCGGATCGCGGTGGTGACCCGCTCGGTGCAGCGCGAGTGCAGCCCGCAGATGCGGGAGCTGACCATGAAGTCGGCCGGGCTGCTCGAGGAGCTCGGCCACCGCGTCGAGCGGGTCGACGAACCGCCGGTGCCGGCCAGCTTCGTCGACGACTTCGTGCTGTATTGGGCATCTTTGGCGTTGGCGCAGATGCGCGCCGGGCGGCACCTGTTCGGCAAGACGTTCGACCGCGGCCGCCTCGACGCGTTGACGCTGGGGCTGGACCGGCACACCCGCCGCAACCTGCACCGGCTGCCGCTGGCGATCGCACGGCTGCGCCGGATCCGCGGCCGCACCGCGCGGTTCTTCGCCACCTATGACGCCGTGCTGACGCCGACCGTCGCCGACGAGACGCCGCGCATCGGCTTTCTCGCGCCGACGGACTACCGCCAGGTGATCGCCCGGCTGACTGACTGGGTGTCGTTCACCCCGCTGCAGAACGTCACGGGCGAGCCGGCGATCTCGTTGCCCCTGGCGCAGTCCGCCGACGGCATGCCCGTCGGCATGATGCTCGCGGCGGACGTCGGACAGGAAGCGCTGCTGCTGCAGCTGGCCTTCGAGCTGGAGGAGGCGCACCCGTTCGCGCGCATCCAGGCGGCGTGATCAGTCGGTCCCGAGCTTTTCCAGCATCCGCTTGAATTCGCGCTGCTGGGCGTCGGTGAGCTTGCTCAGGATCCGGGCGTCGGCGGTGCGCACCGCGCCCTCCGCGCGCTTGAGCAGGGCCCGCCCCTGGCTGGTCAGCGTCGCCGGCAGCGCCCGTCCCGACGACACCGACGACGGGCGCGCCACCACGCCGGCCTCCTCCAGCTTGCGCAGCACCGTGTTCATCGCCTGGGGCGTGACATTGGTGTGCCGCGACAATTCGGCGCTCGACATGCCGGGATACATCGAAAGGATGCGCAGGCAAACGAATTCGGGGAGCGTCAGGCCCAGCGGGCCCAGCACGGCGGACACTTCCGGACGCAGCACCGCGCCCACTCGGTAGAGCAGGAATCCCAGCGGAGCGTCGTCGACGTGACCCATGTCAACGATATTGACATATTCCGCCGCCCGAATGCGCCAAGCGGGTCGCCGTGGTTGTCCGTTGCCCAAGCGGGTAACCGACCACGAGCGGCGCGGTGGTGGCACCGCGCCCTGGCGCACGAGGAGGTTCCATGCCGAAGACGACGAAAGGCGGCAAGCCCAAGGACAGCGAACTGCCGAGCACGCTGCAGCGTTCCAACGCCAAGGCGCAACGGACATTCGCCAAGACCCACGACGCCGCCGCCGACGAATACGGCGACGAAGAGCGCGCCCATCGGGTGGCGTACTCCGCCCTCAAGCACAGCTTCGAAAAGGTGGGCGATCATTGGGAGCCCAAGGAGCACAAGGGCCCATCCGACGAACGGGCGGAAAGCGGCGGCCCCCGCGCCACCGGGGAGTCGGCCGAGGGCGTCAACGCCAACGCCACCAAAAAGCACCTGCTCGACGTGGCCCGGCGCCTCGGGGTGCAGGGCCGGTCGACGATGAACAAGGCGGACCTGGTCGACGCGATCAAGAAGCACAATCGCAAGGTCCGCGGCCGGTAAGCCGCGGCCGCCGCGACTGTGACGTAGCCCGCACCCCGTCGACTCGTTTAGGGGCGTCGGTACCGGGCACCCGCGGGCCATGGTCGCCTCAACCACCTCCAGCGAATTGCACCGGTGCCTCAGCGATGTCGTCTTCCCGGCGAACAAGCGCGAACTCCTCGGTGCCGCCGAGCGCAACGGCTGTGACACCCAGACTCTGCACGCCCTGTCGGCCATCCCGTCCGGGACCTACACCAACGTCGCGCAGATCGCCTCGTCGGTCACGATCGCCGACGAGCGTGATAGGCCGGACCTCCCGCGAGACGCCGCCGCGCGCCCCCCAGACGCGACCCCGAAATCGACCGACACCACCGACGACTTCCCGGTGCTGGGCCCCATGGTCGAACACGTCCACGAGAATCCCGACCGCTGAGCCGGTTTCGGCGGCGGCCGCTACAGGATCGGGCGGCCGCCGGTGACCGCCACTCGCGCGCCGGAGATGTAGCTCGCGTCGTCGGAGGCGAGCAGCACATAGACGGGCGCGAGTTCGGCGGGCTGACCCGCGCGACCTAACGGCGTGTTCTCACCGAACGATTCGACTTTCTCCGGCGGCATCGTCGCGGGAATGAGTGGCGTCCAGATGGGGCCGGGCGCCACGCTGTTCACCCGGATTCCCTTCTCGCCCAACAATTGCGCCAGGCTCGCCGAGAAGTTGGCGATCGCCGCCTTGGTCGCCGCGTACGGCGCCAGGGTGGGATTCGGGCTATCGGAGTTGACCGAGGAGCTGCCGATGATCGACGACCCGGGGGCCATGTGCGGGACGGCCGCCTTGGTGAGGTAGAAGTGCGCGCCGACGTTGAGCCGGAACGTGTAATCCCATTCATCGTCGCTGATGTCGTCCAGACTCTGATGGGTCATCTGGAAGGCGGCGTTGTTGACGAGGATGTCCACCCCGCCGAGTTCGGTCACCGCGCGCTCCACGACCGCGCGGCAGTGGGCCGGGTCGGACAGGTCGCCGGAAACCAGGACGCACTTGCGGCCCGCCTCGGTCACGTGGCGTTCGACGTCGCGCGCGTCGTCGTCCTCGTTGAGATAGGCGATCAGCACGTCAGCGCCCTCCCGGGCGAACGCTATCGCGACGGCCCGCCCGATTCCGCTATCACCGCCGGTGATGATCGCCCTCTTGCCGGTCAGTTTTCCCGAGCCCCGGTATGAGTCTTCTCCGCAATCGGGAATGGGGTCCATTTGTGACTGGACGCCGGGAACCTGTTGTTGCTGCGCCGTAAAGCCCACGCCGTTTTCCTCTCCGGGATTCTGAAAGCGATTGAGTGTGAAGGTCAGGGTTCGCGCGGGGCGGGGCCCGCGGTCGGCACGTCGGGATCGTCGTCGGCGGGCGGCTCCAGGTCGCGCCATTCCTCGGCCCGACTCGGCCGGTTACCCTGCATGGTGCCGCTCAGTTCCTGCTTCAGCTGCTCGTCTTCGCGAGCGCTGTGCTTGGCGTTTCCGCGTTCCATGCTCTTCACCCCTACCGTGACGTCAGCGTGCGTAGCCCGGCCCGGCGCAACGGCCGGCCGGATTCCCACGCTCGGACTACCCGCCGGCAGGCGGCTCAATCGCGGTACCTCCCCGGGCAGTAATCATGTGAGTTGTGAGACCAATGATATTTCTGGGGCCCAAGTTGCTGAGGCGTAATGCCTTATCGGTGCATTTGCTCAGCGCCATTTCCCGCTATTGGTTGGCGCTGCGGGTTTAAGCCCGCGTCGGAATGGCTATCGAAACTGCTGTGGTTTGTCGCCCTTTCGGGGGGCGCGATTGTTCGACAGGAAAGGAATTTCCCATGAAATCGATGACCGGCATCAAAACCGCAATTGCCGCCGGGGGGATCGGAGCGGCGGCGGTGTTCACGACGGCGACGGCGTTCGCCGCGCCGCCCACCATCCAGGCGTTCGGCAGCAGCGAGCAACTGGTCGACGGCCCGCTGATCACCAGTTACACGGTGAGCAACCTGCAACCGAGCAACGTCGTCATTCCCGGCTACACGCCCAAAGGTCAGCTGTATCAAGCCGACGTCACCGCCCGCTCCGACGGCGGCATCGTGACGCCGCTGGTCGCCGACTTCAACGCCCGCGCGGCCAACGGCCAGACCTATCGGGTGATCGACCGGACACCGGCGCCCAACGGGCTGAGCCCGGCGCCGCTGCCGCAGGGCCAGCAGTCGAGCGGCACCCTGTACTTCGACGTCACCGGCCAGCCGCCCAACGGCGTGGTCTACAACGACGGCGTGCAGGACGTGCTGACCTGGACCAGCAACACCTGACCGGCGACCCGCCCGACCACGCCGACGCCTCTCCGCGCCGTTCCCGGTGCGGGGAGGCGCTTTTTTCCGGGTCGCCGAGAACCGTGCATCGCCCGCGCCGGAATCGGGTACACCGCAGCCATGAGTAACCCAGATCACAGGCCAGCAGACCTTCGCGCGCAGGCGCAGCGCAACGCCGAGAAAGCGCGCGCGAAGATGGAGGACCGGCGCAAGGCGCAGAGCGG
Organism: Mycobacterium sp. E2462; assembly: GCF_001672685.1. Lineage (NCBI taxonomy): Bacteria > Bacillati > Actinomycetota > Actinomycetes > Mycobacteriales > Mycobacteriaceae > Mycobacterium > Mycobacterium sp. E2462. Next base: position 14,867 of record NZ_LZKC01000316.1, on the reverse strand, counting down.
CGGCGTCAGTGGATGGGTCGCCGAGCGCGCAGGCCAATGGGATCTGCGCGGCCAGGACGAGGCCACCTTGCAGCGGCAGAAGTACCTGTGGAACGTGCTGGTGGACTACTGGTTCCGCATGGAGATCGACGGCTGGGAAAACATCCCCGAGCCGCCGGCGCTACTGGTGGGCATCCATTCGGGTGCCCCGTTCGTGTGGGACGCGTGGACGGTCGGCCTGCAGTGGTGGCGGCGGTTCGGGCAGGACCGACCCCTGCACGGCACGGCCCACGACGCGCTGATGGCGATCCCGCTGTTCGGGCGCTACTTCCGGTCGATGGGGGTGCTGCCGGCGGCGCCGGACGCGATCGCCACCGCGCTGGCGGAGGGCCGCGATGTCGCGCTGTGGCCCGGCGGGGAAGTCGACTCGCTGCGGCCGTGGACCGAACGCGACCGCGCCAATCTCGCCGGGCGAAAGGGCTTCGTCGGCATGGCCATTCGCGCCGGCGTCCCGATCGTGCCCATCGCCACCGTCGGCGGCGCCGACGCGATGCCGGTGCTGATCCGGGGCGACAAGCTGTCCAAGGCTCTGCAGCTGGACCGCCTGTTGCGGCTCAAGGTGTTTCCGTTGGCGGTCTCGCTGCCGTGGGGGATAGCGCCCGCGGCGCTGCCTCAGTTGCCGCTGCCCGCCAAGATCAGGACGCGTTTCATGCCGGCCGTCGAACTCGACCACGACCCGCAGCGTGCGGACGACGAAGACTACGTGGAGCGCAAGTACCGCGAGGTGCAGGACTCCATCCAAGAGGGGATGGATGCGCTGGCGCGCAAACGCGCCTTCCCGTTGTTCGGGTAGCGCCCGCGGCCCCTAGCCCGCCTTAGCTCGAGAGGGCTTGTGTCCCAGCGGGATCGGGCCCACCGGAGCCGCCCGGATCCGAGGGTGGCGGCGGCGTCGACCATCCCGGGGTCAGCGTCGATTCGGTGACGATCCATTCCGGTTGCGGCGGGGTGGCCGCGCGATACCCGACGCCGCGCACCGTGCCGATCATCCACTGGTGTCGCGGGCCGAGTTTCGTCCGGAGCCGTCGCACGTGGACGTCGACGGTGCGTACCCGCCCGCTGCAGTCGTAACCCCACACCTCGTGCATCAGCCGGGTGCGGCTGAAGGCACGGCCCGCCTGCTGCACAAGGAAGTTCAGCAACCGGAACTCGGTCAACGTCAGATCCAGTCCCTTGCCCTCCAACGAGGCGGTCAGGTCGGCCGGATGCAGGAGCAGGTCACCGAACTTCAGGGTGCCGTCAATCGCGTTGCGGCGGCGCCCGATTGCCAACCGCAGCCGCGCCCGCAGTTCCATGGCGCCCGGGCGGGGCAACATCACGTCGTCGAACTGCCAATCGGCGTCCACGGCGGCGCAGTCGGCCGGTTCCACTAGCGCCACCACCGCGGTGGTCGGGTTGCTGCCGGCCAGGCGCTGGCAAATCGCTTGCGCCGCAGGGAGGTTACGGCGCGCGTCGACGATGGCGACATCCGCGCCGTCGGGCTCGCCGTCTAGATGAACGGTCAGCTGGGCGCGCCGCGCGTCGGGGGCAAACGAGTGCAGCTCCGGCAGAGCGGTCTCGAAGTCATCCGCATCGGTGAGCACCAAAACGTCCAACGACATCTCCCAACTTCGCCAGGTCGGTCCACCCCCCGGTCCGTAGGCATCTCGCACGGGAGATGTCGTACAGCGCTATTTCTGGATACCCGTCACGCGTTGAATTATGCCGACGCGCAGCGCCGTAAACACCGATGAGCCCGGTCCGCCGTTACGGACCGGGCCCACCTGTGGAGCAAGCTACTGGTTGGACTTCTGGCGCTGCTCGGCCGCTTCGGCGCCGCCGCGAGCCGCCTCAGCCTCGGCTTCCTTCTTGGCCGCGTCGCGCTGCGCCTCGGCCTTGTCCTGCTGGGCCTGGCCCTCGCGCGTCAGGTCGTCACGACCCGCCACGGCGCCGACGGCCTCCTTGGCCTTGCCCTTCACGTCCTCGACGACGCCCTTCACAGCTTCAGCCGGTCCCGACTTGTTGTCGTCAGCCATGGATCAGTTCCTCCCTCGTTGGCGTGTGGTGAGCTCTGGTGCTCATGCCGATCGCGAGCGATCGATCCCGTCATGCGGCACAGCACGGCCCTACTTCTTAAGGCCAGCCAGTCCTCCCGCGATGGGGCGGATTCCCGTTGCCGCGCCGGGCTCAAACATTTGACGCGGTCGTGAACAAAACACCAGCCCATAACGCACCCCGCCGAAGCCGCATTGTGCTGCGATGAGGCAGGATGTGAACTGCCGTTCCGGATGAGGTCGCCCGGGATGGCACTGTCATGCGAGGAGTCTGATGACGGAGCCCACGGAGCCCCACGTCGCCGGCTCGGCGGCTCCCGGGTCGCAGTCGGCGAGCGCCGAGAACGGCGTTGCCCTGTCCGCACCGGAAAACGGGTCGCTCTCCGGCCAGCCCATCACCCGGGCCCGCTATTCACGAGTGCTGCTCAAGCTGGGCGGTGAGATGTTCGGGGGCGGCTCGGTCGGGCTCGACCCCGACGTGGTGGCCCGGGTGGCTCGCCAGATCGCCGAGGTCGTCCGCGGCGGCGTGCAGGTGGCCGTCGTGATCGGTGGTGGCAACTTCTTCCGGGGCGCGCAGTTACAACAACGCGGCATGGAGCGCACCCGCTCGGACTACATGGGCATGCTCGGCACCGTCATGAACAGCCTGGCGCTGCAGGACTTCCTGGAGAAGGAGGGCATCGTCACGCGCGTCCAGACCGCGATCACCATGGGACAGGTCGCCGAGCCCTACCTGCCGCTGCGCGCGGTGCGGCACCTGGAGAAGGGGCGCGTCGTGATCTTCGGCGCCGGCATGGGGTTGCCGTACTTCTCCACCGACACGACCGCCGCGCAGCGCGCGCTGGAGGTCGGCGCCGAGGTGGTGCTCATGGCCAAGGCCGTGGACGGGGTGTTTTCGGCGGACCCGCGCGAGGACCCCGACGCGGAACTGATCGCGGCCATCACCCACCGCGAGGTGATCGACCGCGGGCTGCGGGTGGCCGATGCCACCGCGTTTAGCCTGTGCATGGACAATGGCATGCCGATCCTGGTGTTCAACCTGCTGACCAATGGCAATATCGCCCGTGCGGTCGCTGGTGAGAAGATCGGGACCCTGGTCACCACCTGAGGAGGAGCGGCGCACGTGCGCGCCGGCGACGATGCAGAGCGAAGCGATGAGAAGGAGCGGCGCACGATGATTGACGAGGCTCTCTTCGATGCGGAAGAGAAAATGGAAAAGGCCGTATCGGTGGCCCGCGACGACCTGTCGACGATCCGGACGGGGCGCGCCAACCCGGGCATGTTCTCGCGCATCGTGATCGACTACTACGGCACTAACACGCCGATCACCCAGCTGGCCAGCATCAACGTCCCCGAGGCGCGGCTCGTCGTTATCAAGCCGTACGAAGCGGGTCAACTCGGCGCCATCGAAACCGCGATTCGCAACTCCGACCTAGGCGTGAATCCCAGCAACGACGGCACCCTGATTCGCGTCGCCGTGCCGCAGCTGACCGAGGAGCGCCGCCGGGAGCTGGTCAAGCAGGCCAAGGGCAAAGGGGAGGACGCCAAGGTCTCGGTGCGCAACATCCGCCGCAAGGCGATGGAGGAGCTGCACCGCATCCGCAAGGACGGCGAGGCGGGCGAGGACGAGGTCGGCCGCGCCGAGAAAGACCTGGACAAGTCCACTCAGCAGTACATCACCCAGATCGACGAGCTGGTCAAGCACAAAGAAGGCGAGCTGCTGGAGGTCTAGCGACCGCTCAGCAGCTGATTCGTTTCAGGTCCGTGGCAGACACCGGCGCAGGCATCCCTCCCCGCGAGCCGGCGCGCGCGGCCGAGAAGCCCGCCGAGCGGCCGGCGAAGAAGACCTCCCGCGCCGGGCGCGACCTGCGCGCGGCCATCCTGGTCGGCGCCAGCATCGGCGGCGTGCTGATCGCCACGCTGGTGTACGCCCCCCGCTACTGGGTGGTGCTGGTGGCCGCGGCCATCTTCGTCGCCACCCACGAGGTGGTTCGGCGGCTGCGCGAGGCCGGATTCCTGATCCCCGTCATCCCGCTGCTGCTCGGCGGCCAGCTGACCGTGTGGTTGACCTGGCCGTACCACGCCGCTGGGGCGATGGCCGGCTTCGGTGTCACGGTGATGGCCTGCATGTTCTGGCGACTGTTCATGCAGGACAACAGCAAACCGGCCGGCCCGGCCGACGGCTCGGCGTCGGCGAACTACCTGCGCGACGCGTCCGCCACCGTCTTCCTGGCGGCGTGGGTGCCGCTGTTCGCCTCGTTCGCCGCGCTGCTGGTCTATCCCGCCGACGGTGCGGGCCGGGTGTTCTGCCTGATGATCACCGTCGTTGCTTCCGACGTGGGGGGCTACACCGTCGGCGTCCTGGCCGGCAAACACCCGATGGTGCCGGCGATCAGCCCGAAAAAGTCCTGGGAGGGCCTGGCCGGATCGCTGGTGCTCGGCATCACCGCGGCGATCCTGACCGCGACCTTTCTGGCGGGCAAGCCCCCGTGGGTGGGCGCGCTGTTGGGCGTCGTGCTGGTGTTCACCTGCACCCTCGGTGACCTGGTGGAATCCCAAGTCAAGCGCGACCTCGGCATCAAGGACATGGGCCGCCTGCTGCCCGGCCACGGCGGCCTGATGGATCGGCTCGACGGCGTGCTGCCGTCGGCCGTGGCGGCCTGGACGGTGCTGACACTGGTGCCCTGAGGGGATACTGGACCAGTCATGGTTGTGCAGTTGACGTTTTCCGAGCGCCGCCCCGGCCGGCCCCCGCGGCACCTGGCCGACCTCGACGCGCAGGGCCGCGCGTCGGCCGTCGCCGAGTTGGGCCTGCCGGCGTTTCGCGCCAAGCAACTGGCGCATCAGTACTACGGCCGGTTGATCGGCGACCCGCGCCAGATGACCGATCTGCCCGCGGGTGTGCGCGACGCCCTCGCCGAGACGATGTTCCCGACGCTGCTCACCGCGGTCTCCGACATCACCTGCGACGCCGGCCAGACCCGGAAGACGTTGTGGCGGGCCGTCGACGGCGCGACGGTCGAGTCGGTGCTGATGCGCTACCCGCAGCGCAACACGGTATGCATCTCGTCGCAGGCGGGCTGCGGCATGGCCTGCCCGTTCTGCGCCACGGGTCAGGGCGGGTTGACCCGCAACCTGTCCACGGCCGAAATCCTCGAGCAGGTGCGCGCCGGTGCGGCGGCGCTGCGCGACGACTTCGGCGACCGGCTGTCCAACGTGGTGTTCATGGGCATGGGTGAGCCGCTCGCCAACTACGCGCGGGTGCTGGCCGCGGTGCAGCGCATCACCGCCGCGCCGCCGCACGGTTTCGGCATCTCGGCCCGTTCGGTGACGGTGTCGACGGTGGGGCTGGCCCCGGCGATCCGCAGGCTCGCCGACGAGCGGCTCGGGGTGACGCTGGCGCTGTCGTTGCACGCGCCCGACGACGAGCTGCGCGACACGCTGGTGCCCGTCAACAACCGGTGGAAGGTGGCCGAGGCCCTGGACGCGGCGCGCTACTACGCCGACACCACCGGCCGGCGGGTGTCGGTGGAGTATGCGCTGATCCGCGATGTCAACGACCAGGGCTGGCGGGCCGACCTGCTGGGGCAGCGGCTGCATCGCGCGCTCGGACCGCTGGTGCACGTCAACCTGATCCCGCTCAATCCCACGCCCGGCAGCGACTGGGACGCCAGCCCGAAGGCCATGGAACGCGATTTCGTGCGCCGCGTGCGGGCGCAGGGGGTGTCGTGCACGGTGCGGGACACGCGCGGACGCGAGATCAGCGCCGCCTGCGGACAGCTGGCCGCCGAAGGCGGGTAGGTGGAGCGCAGGCGCTTCGGCCCGAGCCTGCGGACAGCTGGCCGCCGAAGGCGGGTAGGTGGAGCGCAGGCGCTTTGACCCGAGCCTGCGGACAGCTGGCCGCCGAAGGCGGGTAGGTGAACCGATCCGGTGGCTGCGCCGTTGTCTAGGGCGTGATTTCAGCAAATGAGGACTCCACGACCGTTCGCTCGTCCGCGCACCGCCACGTGTTTGCCGCAGCCCTGCTGGCGGTGGCGCTTCTGCTCGGCCTGAGCGGTGCTCCCCGCGCGCTGGCCGCCGACGACCGCCTGCAGTTCACCGGGACCACCCTGAGCGGGGCGCCGTTCAACGGCGCGAGCCTGCAGGGCAAGCCAGCCGTGCTCTGGTTCTGGGCGCCGCAGTGCCCGTTCTGCAACGCCGAGGCCCCGGGCGTCGCGCAGGCCGCCGCCGCCAACCCGGGTGTCACGTTCGTCGGCGTGGTGGGCCATTCGGACGTCGGCGCCGCGCAGGACTTCGTCTCGAAATACCACCTCAACTTCACCAACCTCAACGACGCCGACGGCTCGATCTGGGCGCGCTACAACGTCCCTTGGCAGCCGGCCTACGTGTTCTACCGCGCGGACGGCAGCTCGACGTTCGTGAACAACCCGACCTCGGCGATGTCGGCGCAGGAGCTGTCGGACCGGGTCGCGGCCCTCAAGTCCTAGAGGCGTGGACCGGGGTCTGATCGGGCTTGCGTTCGCCGCCGGCCTGGTCGCAGCCGTGAATCCGTGCGGCTTCGCGATGCTGCCCGCATACCTGCTGTTGGTGGTGCGCGGGCACGGCGACGGCGGACGGTCGGCCGGGGCGCCGCTGGGACGTGCGCTGACCGCGACGCTCGGCATGGCGCTGGGCTTCGTGACGGTGTTCGGGGTCTTCGGCGCCCTGACCCTCTCGGCGGCCGCAGCCGTCCAGCGGTATGTGCCGTACGCGACGGTCGTCGTCGGTGCGCTGCTCGTCGCGCTGGGGGGCTGGCTGCTGGCGGGCCGGTCGCTTGCCATCGCCGGTGCCGCGCGGCTGGCCGCGCGGTGGGCGCCGAGCGCCCGCCTCGGCTCCATGTACGGCTACGGCGTCGGCTACGCGATCGCGTCGTTGTCCTGCACCGTGGGCCCCTTCCTGGCCGTCACCGCGGCCGGGCTGCGGGCCCGGTCGGCGGTCACCGGGGCACTGGTCTACGTCGCCTACCTGGCGGGGCTGACGCTGGTCGCCGGGGTCCTGGCCGTCGCGGCGGCGACGGCCAGCTCGGCGATCGTCGACCGGCTGCGTCGGCTACTGCCCGTCGTCAACCGGATCGGCGGGGCGCTGCTGATCGTCGTCGGCCTCTACGTCGCCTACTACGGCTATTACGAGCTGCGCCTGCTCCACGGCGCCGCCGACCCGCGCGACGCGGTGATCGCGGTCGCCGGTCAGGTGCAAGGCGCGGTCGCGGGCTGGGTGCACCAGCATGGGGTGTGGCCGTGGCTGGCGGCGCTGGCCGCGCTGGGCGTCGTCGCCGCGGGCCTGCGGGTGCGACGGCGCGATCCCGGTCGGGAAGCGGTAGCTAGCGGATCCAGCCGCGCCGCCGACCCCACAGGTCGCGGATCAGGATGAACAGCACCAACGCGGCGAACCCGAGCAGAAACCAGTCCTCGACGTGGCCGATGTGGTTGCCGCGCAGCATCGCCAGCAGGAAGACGAAGCCGATCAGGCCGGTCACGTGCCAGGTGCGGTGATTGATCCGGCTCCAACCCCAGGCCGCCGAGGGCACCTCGAAGGTGTCGACGCCGTTGGAGTGCTCCACCTCGGTACTGGCCACGGCGCATCCCTTTCGGATCGGATCGGCTTGTTCCGATGAATTCTGGCATACCCGGCGCGCGGGCGTGGCGAGCAGATGGCCCGCCCCGGCTCACGGGCGGCACAATGAAACGGTGACCGATCCGACGACCGACGGGCAAACCGGCGCGCGCCTGCGCGTGCTGGTGCTGGGCAGCACCGGCTCGATCGGCACCCAGGCGCTCGAGGTCATTGCCGCAAACCCCGACCGGTTCGAGCTGGTCGGCCTGGCGGCGGGCGGCGCGAACCTGGACACGCTGCAGCGCCAGCGCGCCGAGACCGGCGTGACGAACATCGCCATCGCCGACGAGCGCGCCGCGGAAGCGGCCGGCGAGGTGGCGTTCCGCGGGCCCGACGCGGCCACCCGGCTGGTGCAGGAAACCGAGGCCGACGTCGTGCTCAACGCGCTGGTCGGGGCGCTGGGGCTGCGGCCCACCCTGGCGGCGCTGGACTCCGGCGCCCGGTTGGCGCTGGCCAATAAGGAATCCCTGGTGGCCGGGGGCCCGCTGGTCCTGGGCGCCGCCCGGCCGGGGCAGATCGTGCCCGTCGACTCCGAACATTCCGCGCTGGCGCAGTGCCTGCGCGGCGGCACCCCCGACGAGGTCGCCAAGCTGGTCCTGACCGCCTCCGGCGGCCCGTTCCGCGGCTGGACCGCCGCCCAACTCGAGGACGTCACCCCCGAGCAGGCCGGCGCCCACCCCACCTGGTCGATGGGGCCGATGAACACCCTGAACTCGGCTTCCCTGGTCAACAAGGGGCTGGAGCTCATCGAGACCCACCTGCTCTTCGGCATCGACTACGACCGCATCGAGGTGGTGGTGCACCCGCAGTCAATCGTTCATTCGATGGTCACCTTCGTGGACGGCTCGACGATCGCGCAGGCCAGCCCGCCGGACATGAAGCTGCCGATCGCGCTGGCCCTGGGCTGGCCGCACCGGGTGCCGGGCGCGGCGCGCTCGTGCGACTTCAGCACTGCCGCCACCTGGGAGTTCGAGCCCCTGGACAGCGACGTGTTCCCCGCGGTGGAACTGGCCCGGCACGCGGGCGAGACCGGCGGATGCCTGACCGCGGTCTACAACGCCGCCAACGAAGAGGCGACGGCGGCCTTCCTGCGCGGCCGCATCGGGTTCCCCGCGATCGTGAAAACCATCGCCGACGTGCTGCACGCCGCCGACCAATGGGCCCGCACACCCGCTAACGTGGATGAGGTACTCGATGCGCAGCGTTGGGCACGGGAGCGGGCGCAACGCGCCGTCGCCCGCGAACGCCCCGCCGAGGTCGTGCGGTGACGCCTCCGAACACAACGTCAGAAAGGTGCTGACAGCGACATGATGTTTGTCATCGGCATTGTGCTGTTCGCCCTTGCCATCCTGATCTCGGTGGCCCTGCACGAGTGCGGGCACATGTGGGTTGCGCGGGCGACGGGCATGAAGGTGCGCCGCTATTTCGTGGGTTTCGGCCCCACCCTGTGGTCGACCCGCCGCGGCGAGACCGAGTACGGCGTCAAAGCCGTTCCGCTGGGCGGCTTCTGCGACATCGCCGGGATGACCTCGGTCGAGGAACTGGCGCCCGACGAGACCGAGCGCGCGATGTACAAGCAGGCCGCGTGGAAGCGCGTCGCCGTGCTGTTCGCCGGGCCCGGCATGAACTTCCTCATCTGCCTGGTGCTGATCTACGTCATCGCGCTGATCTGGGGGCTGCCGAACCTGCACCCGCCGACCCAGGCGATCGTCGGCGAAACCGCTTGTGTCGCGCCGGAAGTCGCTCCGGGCAAGGTTGCCGACTGCACCGGCCCCGGCCCGGCGGCGCTGGCCGGCATCCGCCCCGGCGACGTGATCGTCAAGGTCGGCGACACCCGGGTGGCCACCTTCGAGGACATGGCCGCGGCCATCCGCAAGCTGCACGGCACCGTACCCGTCGTGGTCGAGCGCAACGGCACCCCGATCACCGCCTACGTCGACGTGACCCCCACCCAGCGGTTCGTCGCCGCGGGCGGACACGACTCGGCGGCCCAGCCCTCGACCGTCGGCGCCATCGGCGTCGCGGCGGTCCGGGTGGCGCCGGCGCACTACAACGTGCTCTCCGCCGTGCCGGCCACCGTCGCGTTCGCGTGGAGCCTCACCGGCGAGGTGGGCAAGGCCCTGGTCGCCATCCCGACCAAGGTGGGCGCGCTCGTGCACGCCATCGGCGGCGGCCAGCGCGACCCGCAGACGCCGATGAGCGTCGTCGGCGCCAGCATCATCGGCGGCGACACCGTCGACCACGGCCTGTGGGTGGCGTTCTGGTTCTTCCTGGCCCAGCTGAACCTCATCCTGGGCGCGATCAACCTGGTGCCGCTGCTGCCGTTCGACGGCGGACACATCGCGATCGCGGTCTACGAAAAGATCCGCAACCTCGTGCGGTCGGCACGCGGCAAGGTCGCGGCGGCGCCCGTCAACTACCTCAGGCTGATGCCGGCGACCTACGTCGTGCTCGTGTTCGTGGTCGGCTACATGCTGCTGACCGTGACCGCCGATCTGGTCAACCCGATCAGACTCTTCCAATGACGACTCGAAGGAAATGACACTGTGAACGTTGGCCTGGGCATGCCGGCGCCCCCGGCGCCCACGCTCGCCCCGCGGCGGACCACGCGCCAACTGATGGTCCGCGACGTCGGGGTCGGCAGCGACTATCCGATCTCGGTGCAGTCGATGTGCACCACGAAGACCCACGACGTCAACTCGACGCTGCAGCAGATCGCCGAGCTGACCACCGCCGGCTGCGACATCGTCCGGGTGGCGTGCCCGCGCCAGGAGGACGCCGACGCGCTGCCGGCGATCGCCAAGAAGAGCAAGATTCCGGTGATCGCCGACATCCACTTCCAGCCGAAGTACATCTTCGCCGCGATCGACGCCGGATGCGCCGCGGTGCGCGTGAACCCCGGCAACATCAAGGAATTCGACGGCCGGGTCGGCGAGGTCGCCAAAGCCGCCGCGGCGGCGGGCATCCCGATCCGCATCGGTGTCAACGCCGGGTCGCTGGACAAGCGGTTCATGGAGAAGTACGGCAAGGCCACACCCGAGGCCCTCGTCGAGTCCGCGCTGTGGGAGGCCTCGCTGTTCGAGGAGCACGGCTTCGGCGACATCAAGATCAGCGTCAAGCACAACGACCCGGTCGTCATGGTGGCCGCCTACGAGCAACTCGCCGAGCAATGCGACTACCCGCTGCACCTCGGCGTCACGGAGGCCGGCCCCGCGTTCCAGGGCACCATCAAGTCCGCGGTCGCCTTCGGTGCGCTGCTGTCGCGGGGCATCGGCGACACCATCCGGGTGTCGTTGTCCGCGCCGCCGGTCGAAGAGGTCAAGGTCGGCACGCAGATCCTGGAGTCGTTGAACCTGCGGCCCCGGTCGCTGGAGATCGTGTCCTGCCCGTCGTGCGGGCGCGCGCAGGTGGACGTCTACACGCTGGCCAACGAGGTGACGGCCGGCCTGGACGGCCTGGACGTGCCGCTGCGCGTCGCGGTGATGGGCTGCGTGGTGAACGGGCCGGGGGAGGCGCGCGAGGCGGATCTGGGCGTCGCGTCGGGAAATGGCAAGGGGCAGATCTTCGTTCGCGGCGAGGTGATCAAGACGGTGCCCGAGGCGCAGATCGTCGAGACGCTGATCGAGGAAGCCATGCGCATCGCCGCCGAGATGAACGACGATCACGGTCCGGACCCAACACCCAGCGGTTCGCCGGTTGTGACCGTAAGCTGAATAGCGGCCGGCGTCGTTTGGCCGCTTCGATTCGCACCACAGAGAGTTCGCCACATGTCGGCTCCGCCCCTGTTCCGCCTAGTCGGCGACCGACGGGTGTCCGTGGTGCGCGACGCCGCGGCCGTCTGGCGGGTGCTCGACGACGACCCGGTGGGGTCGTGCATGGTCGCGGCCCGCGTCGCCGACCACGGCATCGACCCGAACTCGATCGGCGGCGAACTGTGGACGCTGCGCGGGGCTGACGAATCGCTGTGCTTCGCGGGGGCGAACCTGATTCCGCTGCGCGGCGCGGCGGCCGACCTGAACGCCTTCGTCGACGAGGCGATGCGCGGCACGCGGCGCTGTTCGTCGCTGGTGGGCCGCGCCGAGTTGGTGATGCCCATGTGGGAGCGGCTCGAGCCCGCGTGGGGCCCGGCCCGCGACGTCCGCGACCACCAGCCGCTGCTGGCCCTGACCAAGCACCCCGCCTGCGACATCGACCCCGCGGTGCGCCAGGTGCGGCCGGAGGAGCTGGACGCCTACCTGGTGGCGGCCGTCGACATGTTCATCGGCGAGGTGGGGGTCGACCCCCGGCTCGGTGACGGCGGCCGGGGATACCGGCGCCGGGTGGCCAGCCTGATCGCCGCCGGGCGCGCCTGGGCGCGCTTCGAACACGGCCAGGTCGTCTTCAAGGCCGAGGTGGGGTCGCAATCGCCCAGCGTCGGCCAGATCCAGGGGGTCTGGGTGCACCCCGAGATGCGGGGGCGGGGGCTCGGGACCGCCGGCACCGCCACCGTGGCCGCGGTGATCGTGGGCACCGGGCGCACCGCCAGCCTGTACGTGAACAGCTTCAACGCGGTGGCGCGCGCCGCTTACGCGCGGGCGGGCTTCACCGAGGTCGGGACCTTCGCCACGGTCCTGCTGGACTGAGCGCCGGGGCGCGGCGGCCAGGTGCTCGAGGGCGCGGCTGCTTCAGGCACGCTGGCGCCACCGGTGGCCCACGCACGCGCCACCGCCTGGCGTAAGCCGTCCATAACGATTCGGCGTCGGTGTGTCGGCGCGGCTGCCGACGCCTCAGTTCTTAACATCAGCAACGATGGTAACGAGAACAACATTGGCCTCAGGTGCCTCAGTGGTTTTGCTCGTGGCGGCGATCGGCCTGTCGGCGTGCACGCCACGCCCCGAAGGCCCCGGCCCCGCGGCGGAGAAGTTCTTCCACGCGCTGGCCATCGGTGACACCGCGACGGCCGCGCAACTGAGCGACAGCCCGAACGACGCGCGCGAGGCGCTCAACGCCGCGTGGGCCGGGCTGCAGGCCAGCCACCTGGACGCGCAGATCCTCAACGCCAAGTACGCCGAGGACACCGGCACGGTCAACTATCGGTTCACCTGGCACCTGCCCAAGAACCGCAACTGGAGCTACGACGGCCAGCTCCGGATGGCGCGCGACGAGGGCCGCTGGGAGGTCCGCTGGACCACCACGGCGCTGCACCCGAAGCTGGGCGAGCACCAGACGTTCGCCCTGCGGGCCGACCGGCCCCGCCGCGCCTCGGTGAACGACCTGGGCGGCAGCGACGTCCTGGTGCCCGGCTTCGTGTACCACTACGCGCTCGACGCCACCAAGGCCGGCCCGCCGCAGTCGCTGAGTTTCACCACCCACTCGATCGTCGACGTGTTGCGGCCCTTCAACGACACGCTGACCGACCCGCAGCTGCTCGCCGAGCGGGCCAGCTCGTCGGCCAACCAGGTGGACCTGGGGGTGACGCTGCTGCCCGCCGACAACGACAAGGTGTTCCCGCTGATCGGCCGGTTGCCGGGCATCGTGGTCACCCCGCAACCCGAAATGCTGCCCACCGACCCGCATTTCGCGCCATCGGTCGTCGCCGCGGTCAAGAAGTCCGTGGCCGACCAACTCGATGGCGAGGCCGGCTGGCGGGTCGTGAGCGTCAACCAGAACGGCGTCGAGCTCGAGGTGCTGCACGAGGTGGAGGGCTCACCGGCGCCGTCGGTGTCGATCACGCTGGACCGCGTCGTGCAGAACGCCGCCCAACGCGCGGTCGACAACAAGGGCGGTAAGGCGATGATCGTCGTCATCAAGCCGTCGACCGGCGAGATCCTGGCGATCGCCCAGAACGGCGGCGCCGACGCCGACGGCCTGCCCGCCACCAACGGCCTGTTCCCGCCCGGCTCGACCTTCAAGATGATCACCGCCGGCGCGGCCGTCGACCGCGACATGGCCACGCCCAACTCCATGCTCGGCTGCCCCGGCCACCTCGACATCGGGCACCGCACCGTTCCCAACTACGGCGGTTTCGACCTTGGCGTCGTCTCGCTGTCGCGGGCGTTCGCCAGCTCGTGCAACACCACGTTCGCCGAACTGAGCAGCAAGATGCCGCCCCGCGGCCTGACCCAGACGGCCGCCCAGTATGGAATCGGCCTGGATTACTCGATGGACGGCGTGAGCACGGTGACGGGCTCGGTGCCGCCGACGGTGGACCTGGCCGAACGCACGGAGGACGGCTTCGGCCAGGGCAAGGTGCTGGCCAGCCCGTTCGGCATGGCCCTGGTGGCCGCGACGGTGGCCGCCGGGCGGACCCCGGTGCCGCAGCTGATCGCGGGGCGGCAGACGGCGGTCCAGGGCGACGCCACGCCGATCAGCCCCAAGATGGTCGACGCGCTGCGGCCCATGATGCGGCTGGTGGTCACCAACGGCACCGCGAAGGAGATCGCCGGGTGCGGGGAGGTGTACGGCAAGACCGGTGAGGCGGAGTTCCCCGGGGGATCGCACTCCTGGTTTGCCGGCTACCGCGGCGACCTCGCCTTCGCTTCGCTCATCGTCGGCGGCGGCAGCTCCGAGTGGGCGGTGCGCATGACGAAGTTCATGTTCGAGGCGCTGCCGCCGAACTTCCTGGCCTGACGCCGGTGGGCCGCCCGGCACCGCGGCGTAAATTCGGGGGCGATGGTTGTCGGCGTCAGGAAAGGCCATGACGGAGCCCGGTAAAGACATGGTGGCGTTGCGGGTCTCGGACGCCGACCGGAACGGCACGATGCGGCGGCTGCACAACGCCGTTGCGCTCGGGCTGATCGATATCGACGAGTTCGAACAGCGCTCGTCGCAGGTCTCTTACGCGCGCACCCGCGGCGAGCTGGACGGCCTGGTCGGCGACCTGCCGGGTCCCGGCGCCATCGTCACTTCCGCCGCCGACCGGGTGGAGCTGCGCGGCTGGGCGGGGTCCCTCAAACGCCACGGCGAATGGATGGTGCCCACCCGGCTGGCCCTGGTCCGCCGGGTGGGGTCGGTGCACCTGGACCTGACCAGGGCGCGGTTCGCCGGCCCCGTGGTGGTGATCGAGCTCGACATGCGCCTCGGTTCGGTCGAGATCCGGTTGCCCGACGGCGCCAGCGCGTCTATCGACGACGTCGAGGTCTACGGCGGCAGCGCCAGCGACCGGCG